>NZ_JAAAYH010000320.1:0-10641 GCF_018035285.1 Streptomyces sp. MK37H
GTGCTCTCCCTGACGGCCACGGAGCCCCTCCCGGTCACCAACGCCGTCAAGAACATCGCCACCGGCGCGGCCAACGTAACGGCCGCAGTCGCCTACGTAGCCGTCGCCCCCGTCAACTGGCCCGCCGCCGCCACCCTCGGCCTGGGCGCCCTCCTGGGCAGTCGGCTCGGCCCCCTGGCCGTCCGCCGCCTCCCCGAAACCCCCCTCCGGATCGCCATCGCCCTGGGCGGCCTGGGGCTGGCCATCTCCCTCTGGCGTTGACCCGCCGTCCTCAGGCCCTAGTCGCCGTACCGCTGCCATCCGACGATCGCGGGCCTATTCTGTGCCGGTGAGCAAACAGTCGCTCGAAGGCACTGTTGTCCGCCTCGTCCCGTTGTCCGCCGACCACGCCGAGGCCCTCTTCCCCTCCGCGACCGACCCAGAGGTCTGGCGGTGGATGCCCCGGCCGCGCCCCGAGAGCGTCGGCCAAGTGCGGGACATGCTGAGCGAGATGATCGCCGACCCGACGCGGCGCTGCTTCGCGGTGCAACGGCGCGCTGACGGCACGGTGATCGGTTCAACCAGCATGTACGACCTCGACCTCGTCGAGAGCCGCACCGAGATCGGCGCGACGTGGTTCGACCGCTCCTGCTGGGGCGGCCCGTACAACGCCGAGTCCAAGCTGCTTCTGTTCGGCCATGCCTTCGACGACCTGCGGCTCGCGCGGCTGGCCCTGCGCACGGACAACCTCAATGTGCGCTCGCAGCGCGCCCTGGCCCGCCTCGGCCTGGTCCACGAGGGGACCTTGCGCAGCCATATGCGCCGCCCGGACGGCAGCCGTCGTGACTCGCTGTACTACAGCCTCCTCGCGGACGAATGGCCCGCGGTGCGGGACGCCCTGCTCGCCCGAGTCGCGGCGAGGCGCGTGGCCTGAAGCGGAGCCCGCCGCCATGAGGCGGAGCGCATTACCCCGGACGTAATCGCGCCGGGCCCCCGTCATCGCCAGCATGGTGATCGCTCCCGCAAGGCTTCCGATCGGAGGGATCACCATGTCCTTGGCCGCGCCCATGACCACCCGCGCCCTGGTGGAGGAACTGCTGCGCCGCATCGGTGAGGGTGACCCCGAGCGGATCGCCGAGTTGTACGCCGAGCGCAGCGACTGGAAGCTGGACTGGCCTGAGGGCGAGCACGGCCGCACGGCCACCCCGTGGATTCGGCACCGGTCCACCCGTGCGGATGTGGCGGACCACTTCCGGGCGCTGGCCCGGCACCATGTGCCCGAGGAGGCGGCCACCGAGGTCGAGCGGGTTCTCGTCGACGGCGACGACGCGGTCGTGCTGGGCGAGATCCGCCAGACCGCCCGGTCCACCGGGCGCGCCTATCGTGCGCGGTTCGCCCTGCATCTCACGCTCGAGGGCGGCCTCGTCACCCGGCACCACGTCTACGAGGACAGCCTCGCCGTCGCCCAGGCCTTCAGCACGCCGCAGGCATGACGCAGGCATGAATCAGGCATGAATCAGGCGTGACGCCGGGCCATTGGGCGATCAGCGGGCGAGCAGGGGCTCCACCCGGGACAGGGTGTCCAGGATGTTCGCCTCCGTGATCGCCATCCGCGCCTCGTCCGGCGTCAGCCAGCGCAGCGGCGCGTCCGGGTTCTCCGGCCGTACCGCCTCGGGAGCGCCGGTGGCCAGCACAAAGCGCACGTCGGCGTGCTCATGCGCCGGCTCCCGGCTGTTCGCGGGGACCGGGACGATCACCAGATGCCGCACCTCCGCGTCGGGCCACGGGGCCAGGTCGGGCAGCCCCGTCTCCTCCCGCCCCTCCCGCAGCGCGATGGCGAGCGGGTCGTACTCACCAGGGTCGCCATGCCCGCCGACCAGCAGCCACGACTGGTGGCGCTGGTGCCAGCGCAGCAGCACCCGGCCGCTGTCAGGGTGCACGATCAGGGCGGAGGCGGTGATGTGGAGGGGACTCGTCCGGTCCCAGGGCGCGCCCGCCTCGATGACGCCGCGTGCCCGCTCGACATCGGCGCATTCCGCGGTGGTCTTCGGCCGGTAGCCCGTAAGGACATGGAGGACTGAGTGATCGGCTGTGGCCATGCGCGGATCCTAACGACGCGAAGCCGCCCACGGCGCGGAGTTTTCGGTGCTGGGCGCGTTTCACGCGCAGGCGAAGCCCCGGACCGGTCGCGCGGCCGGGGCTTCGGCATCCGCATCACCGCGCGGTATTGCCAGTCTTCGTAGGCATGCAGACGGCAGACGCCGAAGCTGCCCCGAAAAACGTTACTCCTATGGCAATAGCCATCGCAGCGGCTGCGGTCAGAAGGACATTGCGCTTACTTTTCAACGCCGACCTCGTTCGCCAGTGGATCTTGCTCTTTACGGCGGTGAGGTTATCTTACGAATGGCTGAGTTGTCGAAACTGAGGGCGTCAGTCAATTGTTCGATAGCGAGGCTATAGAAGCGATCTACTCTCCGGTAGTCAAGTTCGCCGTCCCGTCGCCGACCCCAGCCAACCGGGTGCTTATTCGCTCCGCTTCCCGTTCGTCCAATGCCCGCAATGCAGAGAGCGCTTTCTGGAGCAGTTCGCGTGCTTGTGCCGTATCGCCTGCCGCCAACTGCACCTCGGCGAGTAGCGCCTGTGCCCGGGCCTCCTCGTCGCGCGCGTTGGCCTTGTGTGCGGTGGCTATGGATGCCTTCAAATGCTGCGCCGCGGAGTCCAGCCGGCCGTCGTTGAGCTCGACGCGTCCCAGGCCGCGTAGTGCGCGTGTGATCTCCTGGGTTGCTCCGATATCGCGGGCGATGTCCAGGGCCTTCAGGTGGTTGTCGACGGACGCGTCGACGGAGTCCTCCTTGAAGTGCGCTTCCCCTAGTCCGTTGTGCGCTGTCGCCTGGCTCTTTCTGTCGCCCAATATGCGAAAGTCCGTCAATGCCTGCTGATGCAGTGCCAGCGCACGACCGGTTTCGCCACATTCGGCAAGATTCGCGGCCAGGTTGGTTCGTACCGTTGCCCGTGCGTACGAATTTCCCGTGGACTCCGTCAGTGGGAGTAATTCCTCGAACGTCATCCGGGCTTGCGTATAGTCGCCCCTGCGCGCGTACACGTCGCCTAGGTTGTTGAGTGTTCTAATAACCCCCGACTGGTCGCCTGCGGATCGGAAGCCGGATAGCGCCTTGCGGAAGTGATCGAGTGCGCGTTCTGGTTCGCCGAGGTCGAGCAGTGAGATCGCAATGTTGTTGCGTGATCGGGCCTCATTCCAGACATTTCCCGTCGCCACACCGATCGCCAAAGCCCTCTGATGCAGCACCACCGCGGTCTCATTCTCACCCATATGCCAATGAATCACCCCGAGGATCCGGTATGCTTCCCACTCCGCGTCCCGGTCCCCCGTCCCCCGCGCGATCTCCAGTGCCCGCTCGCCCGCCTCCACGGCCTGCGCATAGCGGCCCGTGTTGGCGTGGTTGGAGCTGAGGTTGAGCAGGGCGTGGCACAGGGCCGGTTGGTCGCCGGTGCGGGACCAGTGGTCGGCCGTGTGCTGGAGGATGTCGGCGGCGTCCTGCCAATGGCACTCGGCCTCCAGGAAACCCGCCAGGGCGTGGGCGAGTCGGGCTGCGGACTCCGGCGAGTCGTGGGTGCGTGCCTGGTGCTCGGCGGCCAGCAGGTTGCCACGTTCGGTGGCGAACCAGGCGCGCGCCTCATCGGCGTTCCGCGGGCGGGAAAGGGCCGGAAGCTGGTCCGCGCCGTCCGCGGTGAGCCGGATCCTCCGAGGGTATGCCACGCGGTCGGCCTGCTCCGCGGCCCGCAGATAGAAGGTGATCAGCCGGGCCAGAGCCTGCTCGCGCTCCCGCTCATCGTCTTCCGAAAAAGCGAGCATTCGGGCGTAGTCGCCCAGAAGGTCATGAAACCGATACCGGTCAGGTGTCGGTTCCCGGAGGAGATGGCACTCCAGCAGGGATTCGATCAGCCGCTCGGTTTCCCTGGCCGGGAGGTCGAGCAGCGCGGCGGCCGACTCGGACGTGAAGTCGGGCCCCGGATGGAGACCCAAGCGCCGGAACGTGGTGCGCTGCGCTGCGTCGAGGGCCCGGTAGGAGAGGGCGAAAGCACGCAAAATCTCCTGGTCGGCGTTGCGGATCTCGCCTAGGGGGCCCGGGCTGCGCGCTAGGCGCTCGCCCAGAGTGGTCAGGCTCCATGAAGGGCGGGAACGGAAGCGGTTGGCCACCAATTCGATGGCGAGCGGCAGGTGACCGCACAGGCGCACAATGCGGGCGGTCTCCGTGATGTCCTGGGTCCGTGCCGCACCCGCGAAACTCCGGAAGAGAGTGATCGCGTCATCGGTCTGCAGTACATCCAGGGCAAGCGGCACCGCATGCGGAAGTCCCGTCAGGTGGCGGCGGCTGGTGATGATGGTCAGGGAGGGCGAATTGCCGGGCAGCAGCGGTGCGACTTGATCGGGACCCGCCGCGTCGTCCAGCACGATCACCGCTCGGCGGTCGGCGATGGTGGTCCGCCACAGGGCGATCAACTCGTCCAGTCGGACGGGGATCGTATCGGCGGGCGCCCCGAACAGCCGCAGGAGCGTGGCGAGGGCCGCGCTCGGACTCAGCGGTTCCTGGGAGGAGGAGTGGCCACGCAAGTCCAGGAAGACCTGGCCGGCGGGGAATCGAGGAGCCAGAGTCCGGGCGGTGTCCACCGCGACCGCGGTCTTGCCGACCCCGGCCATTCCGCTGACCGTTTCCACCGTCAGCACCGCCCCTTCCCTCGGCTCCGTGCCGATGGACTCCATTAAGGCGTCGAGCTCGGAGCGCCTTCCGATGAGCGGGGGCTGGTACGGAAGATTCCGTGGCGGAGACTGAGCGGGGGAATACCCTCCGGAGGAGGGCTCGGAGGGCTCGGAGGGCGCCCCGGCTGCGGCGGTCCGGACGAGCCTGTCCACTGGTGTCCGGTCAAGAACACTCTGGTGGATTCGCTCCAGTTCGGCCCCCGGGCGCGAGCCGAATTCCGACATCAGTAGCCGGCGGGCCTGCTGGTACACCCGTAAGGCGTCCGTGTAGCGGCCACTGCCGTAGTACGCCAGCATCAACTGGCCTGCCAGCGTCTCGTCCTCCGGGTGGTCGCGCACCATGGCCGACAGCTCGCCGATCGAGTCCGCGAAACGGCCGAGCCGGTGCAGAGCCGCGATACGGGAAATGGTCGCGTGGAGACGGCGTTCGGCGAGCATCGCGCGCACGGTTTCGGCCCAGGTGCCGGGGAGTCCGGCGAGGGCCTCTCCCTGCCAGAGGTCTTCGGCTCGGGTGAGGAGGTCCACGACGCGTTCGTCTTCGCCGCTCGTCGCCGCCGCTCCGGCCAGATCGGTGAGGCGCTGGAAGCGGTTCAAGTCGACCGCGTCGGGGTCGGTCTCCAGCACGTAGGTGTGGGCCCGGCTTGTGATGCGCGGGGCGCTCGGCCCCGTACCTGCGAGGCGTAGATGTTTACGCACTCGCGAGATGTACGTGTGCGCGTTCTCGCGGGCGCGCGGTGGGGCCTTGCCGTCCCAGAGTCGGTCCATGAGCGCGTTCATGGAGACGGGGCGGCCCGCTTCCAGCGCCAACGCGGCCAGCAGAGACCGTTCCTTGTCCGAGCCGAGCTTCAGCCGCCGGCCCCCCAGCCGAAGCTCCACCGGCCCGAGTAAGTGGATGTCCACCAGCGTCCTCCCGCTGGTCTGTCCATTTTTCAGCGAGCATGGCACGGGGTGTGGGAGGCCGCCATACGTCGTTCGCGGCGCACTGGCCGATTCACGTCATCGTGCGTCCCCGGGTGCATCGCCGAAGCCCCGTTGAGGGTAGGACCGGACTGATCCACACAGACGGCGACCGACTGACCGGGGGGGCAGACGGATGTGCCAGGTACCCGGGGATGCTCATGAGAACCTGATCGGCGGCCAGGCCCGGATTCACGGTCCCGCGGTACAGGCGCGCGATGTGCACGGCGGCATCCATGTGCACACCGGCGCGGCCCCCGCGGTGCCGCCACCTCGGCAGCTCCTGCCGGTCCCCGCCCACTTCACCGGCCGTGGCGATGACCTGGCGGCGCTGGACGGACTGTTGACCGGCCGTGGGCGGGACACCACATCACGCTCGCTGGTCGTGGTCAGCGGCCCGGCCGGCATCGGCAAGACGACATTGGTGTGCAGCTGGCTCCACTCACTCGCGCCCGAGTTCCCCGACGGACAGCTTTACGCCGACCTGCGGGGGCACTCGACCGAGGGCCCCGCGAGCCCTGGTGAGATTCTGAGCCAGTTTCTGCGGGCGCTCGGTGTCGGCTCGGTGCCCGCTGATATGGCCGAAAAGGCGTCGCTGTGGCGGTCTTGGACCGCTGATGCCCGGATCGCGGTACTGCTGGACAACGCGTTCACAGCCGCGCAGGTCCGCCCGCTGCTGCACGCGGGACCCGGTGGCCTCACCGTGGTCACCAGCCGCCGCAGGCTGACCGGCCTCCGTATGGACGGAGCGGCGATGTACCAGTTGGAGCCGCTGGAACCGGCCGCCGGGGCCGATTTGCTCAGCCGTGCGATCGGTGACGACCGCGTCGCGAAGGAGCCGAACGCCGTGCGCCAGGTCGTCATGCTGTGTGCCGGTTTACCCCTTGCTGTCTGCTTGGCCTCCGCGCGCCTGGCGTCGAGGCCACGACAGTCCGTGAAGACACTGGCCGATGCCCTGACCCGGGACGCGGAGCGTCTGGCCGTGCTGCAAGTGGAGGGTGAGACCACGGTGAGCAACGCGCTGGACGCTTCCTACGCTGTACTGACCGAGGGCGCTGCCCTCCTGTACCGCAGGCTCGGCCCACTGCCCTTGCGCACCTTCGACGCGAGAAGCGCCGCCGCGGCCTGCGCAGAGTCCCTGACATGGGCGGAAACCCGGCTGGACGAGCTCGTCGAGGCCAACCTGATGGAGGACATCGGCCCAGGCATCTGCCGCTTCCACGACCTCGTGCGGGTCCACGCCCACGGCCGGGCGATCGCTGAGGAGAGCGCTACGACTCGTGCCTAGGCGCTGCGGCGGGTCTGCGACTGGTATCTGGAGACGGCCACCGAAGCGGAGAAGCTGATCACACCCGCGCAGTTCACCCTCGACAGGGACGTGGTCCACCCCACCGGGCTACCCATCCCCTTCACCGACGATCCGGGCGCGCTCGCCTGGCTGGATGCCCACCGGATGAACCTCATGGCGGTGATACGCGCTGCAGCGGCATGCGAGTGGCATGCGATGACGTGGCAGCTCGTGGACGCCATGTGGCCGGTTTTCCTTCGGCTGCGCTACTACGACCTGTGGATCGAGGCCCACGAGATCGGCCTGGACGCGGCCCGAAGAGACGGCAACGCCGAGGCCGAGCGCCAGATGCTCAATTCCGGCGCCATCGGCTTGAGCGCCGCCGGCCGCGTCGACCACGCGGCCGAGTGGTACGAGGAGTCCCGCCGGGCGGCGCGCGAGGCGGGCGACGTACGGGATGAGGGGCAGGCGTTGCTGGGCCTCGGCGGCTGCCACCGCGAGGCCCGGCGGATGGCGCGTGCCGTGGAGTATCTGCACCAGGCCATCGCCTTATGGGAGGCATGCGGCTACCCACGCGGTGTGGCCCTGGCCAGGATCATCCTCGGTGAGATCGCACTCGCCCAGGATGACACCGGCCGGGCCGTCGAGTACTTCACATATGCGCGCGCTGGCCTGCTGGCCGTCAACGACCCCCATGACGCGGCGCGTGCCTTGGTCTTCCTGGGACGTGCCCGGGCGCGCGCCGGTGAGCACCTGGTGGGTGTGGCGGCGATGGAAGAGGCCCTCGCGGTGTTCACCTCATCCGGCGCCGCCCACTGGCAGGCTCGTGCCCTCGAAATGCTCGGTGACAGCGCCCGGGACCGCGGGGAAGAGGCGGCAGCACGGAACTACCGGGCCCGGGCGCTTGCGCTGTTCGAGGTCACCAGCCCCTCCGACGCGCATCGGCTCAGGGAATCGCCGGGCGGTACGTGATCCGCGGGCGTGCCTCCGACATTCCGCTCAGCGGTAGCCCCGCCACCAGCCAGGCGTGCAAGCAGGACACGAAGAGCCATTGCTCCGGTGGTACCCGGCACGGCAGGGCCACCACGCCCGGGTCCGTACCGCCGCGCGCCACCCAGCCGCCACCGGTCAGCGGTACGGCGGCCAGTCGGCACCCCGGTCCGGCGGGCCCGATCTCCGCAAGCCATCGCACCGCCTCGGCGGGTGGCCGCGGGCGGCTTCCGCGCAAGACGTCGGCGCAGTCCAGCCCGTGTGCGTCTGCGCAGACATCGGCGTCCACCGTCAGGTGCTCGTCGAGGACAGCCGCCCCGCGGGTGCCCGTGAGACCGGTACGGGCCAGCAGGACGACTCCGCCTGCCGCCGGGCCTGTCCAGAGACACACGGACGGAGTCGGCAGCGGATCCGGTGGCGACTCCTCCCACCATTCCACAGTGACGAAGCAACCGGCCGGGCCCCTCATGCCGATGCCTCTCCACGGTCGGACGACCACGTTCGCAGTGTCGGCGGCTCCGGCAGCGGTGTCGCCCGCGGCTCGTGGGCGGGCTGGCCCAATCCCATCAGCCGATACATCAGCCGCCGCATGTTGCGGTGGAAACGGCCGGGCTCGGAGGTAATGCGTGCGGCGATCGCGGCGTACTCCTCCGGGCGGTATTCGGCGGCGGCGTAGTCGAGTTGCTCAGGGAGCGGATGAGCCGGGGACAGCGCCGGTGCGGTGACGGCGAGCGTGGCGGCCGGAGAGCGCGGGTTGATTTCCGGCTCCGGCGACCCGGTCAAAAGGATCGGCACTCCGGTGAGCGTTCCGTAGAGGGTGACTGAGCCGTGGTCGCCCATGATGTAGTCAGCGGCGATCAGGACGCTGCGCCAGTCGGCCTCTGGCGGCACCACGCTGACCCCGAGTCGGCGGCACCACGCCAACCACGTCTTGACCTGCCAGGGGCCATGGCCCGACCAAACGTTGGGGTGGACGAGGACGGCCATACGGTACCGCCCGGGTGGAAGCTCCCCGACCATGCGCGGCAGCAACATCTCGAAACGGCCGAAGAAGGAGTGAGGGCCCCAGGTGGAGACGGCGAGCACCAGCCGTTCCCCGTCCGCGAGACCCAGCGCACGGCGATACGCGGTGCGTCGCGACAGGCTCGCGGTGATCCGGTCGTGCGCGGGGTCGCCGACCACATGCGCCAGCTGAAGCGCCTCCGGGCAATGACGGCCCAGCTCTTCCAGGTCAGCCTGATGCGGTACGACCACAGCGGCTGGAGGCTTGCCGCCAGGCATGAGGTCCCGCCTGCGCAGCCCGGCCACGCCCGCATCCGACGCCCCGGGCAGGCGTTTGAGGTAGTTGGCACCGTGCGGCATCGTGATCAAGGGCGCTTGCACCTGCTCCACTCCGCGCGGACCTGCTGCCACGGCGAGGTCGAACGTCATGTGGGTGGCCTCTGACCAAGGGAGCACAGGGCTTCCCAACTGTTGGAGAAAGCTCGGCACTTCGTCCCCGAAGGCGTGGGGTGGCGTGGTGAACAGCACTTGGAGCCGGAAGTCGGCCTCCAGGAGCGACAGGACATCGAGAAGCCGCTTGGCGTAGGTGATGGTGTGGACGACGGCCAGCACCTTCTTGCGTCCCACCAGTGTGAGCCACTGGCGGGGCTCGTCCGACGAATACTCTGCGATCGTGCTCAACGCCGACATGGCGTCCCCCCGTTGATCTCTTGTGCGGGTTTCGGACACGGACTTTCGTGGACCTCGCGTCGGTCCTCTCCCCGGCCGGCCGGACAGAAGGCTTGCCGACCCCTTGCCGAAACCTTGCGGGGCCCGAACCACGACGGGCACGGGGAGCGTGAAGTGTCCGGACAAGAAAGAAGCCCCAGGCGGTCGGCCTGGGGCTCTGTGGTGGTGGCACGGGATGAACGCGACGGACGGGATGGACGGGTCGGACCCGAATGTCATCCGCTCACGGTGAGATTCGAATTCCCGCTGCTCTGATATCCCTCAGTCGCGAGGATCATGTAGTACTTGAAGGTGCCCAGACCCATTCCGGAACGGGCCCATGCGTCGAAGTGATTGCCCGTGGTGATGGTGCCGCCCGTCTTCTTCGACTGCCGGACGCTCCAGTACTGATTGAACGTCCGGATGCCCTCGACCGAGGGGGCGTTGTAGCGCGTCGTCTGGTAGATGTCGTACGTGCCGCCATCGCTGGTGACGGTGCCCTTGTACGTCCCCGTGGGCCGGTATGTACCCCAGTTGTCGACGACGTAGTATTCCACGAGCGGGTTCGAGGTCCACCCGTAGAGAGACAGATATCCATTGCCGGACGGGTTGAAGCTGCCCGAGTACTGCACGCTCCTGCGTCCGCCGTTTGTCCAGCCCTTACCGCACACGAAATTCCCGCAGTTGGTCCATGAGGTCCGGTAACTGCCGCCTGACGACAGCGTCATGGAGACCGACCCACCGCCGTCGGTCCAGAACGAATAGTAGAAGCCGTTGTTGGTGCCGGTCTGGTTCGTGGTGATGGTCGTGTCGGCGCTGGCGGTTCCGATGGTGGGCAGCGTCAGCCCGGACGTGACCAGTGTCAGGGCGCCGGCCCGGCCGATTAAGTTCCTGCGGCTGATCGGCCGGGCGGGGGTGTCGTCCCGGTGCATGCTTC
>NZ_JAAAYH010000321.1:0-10631 GCF_018035285.1 Streptomyces sp. MK37H
GAGGAAGTTGTGCCGGGGCGGAGGGCAGGAGGTGGCCCATTCCAGGGAACGGCCCCATCCCCAGGGGTCGTCGAGCTCGACCCGCTTCCCGTACTTCCCGGTTTTCCACACGTTGTAGATGAACGGCAGCGTGGACAGGCCGAGGAGGAACGAGCCGATGGTGGAGATCGTATTCAGCGCGGTGAAGCCATCGGCGGCCAGATAGTCGACATAGCGACGCGGCATGCCGATGACGCCGAGCCAGTGGTGGACCAGGAAGGTGGTGTGGAAGCCGACGAACAGGGTCCAGAAGTGGATCTTGCCGAGGCGTTCGTCGAGCATCCTGCCGGTGAACTTGGGCCACCAGAAATAGAATCCGGCGAACATCGCGAAGACCACCGTGCCGAAGACCACGTAGTGGAAGTGGGCGACGACGAAATAGCTGTCGTGGACCTCGAAATCCAGCGGAGGCGAGGCCAGGATCACCCCGGTCAGCCCGCCGAAGAGAAAGGTGACCAGGAAGCCGATGGCCCACAGCATCGGCGTCTCGAAGGAGAGGGAGCCACGCCACATGGTTCCGATCCAGTTGAAGAACTTCACCCCGGTCGGCACCGCGATGAGGAACGTCATAAAGGAGAAGAACGGCAGGAGTACGGCTCCAGTGGCGAACATGTGGTGGGCCCACACCGTCGCGGAGAGGCCGGTGATGCCGATGGTGGCGCCCACCAGACCCATATAGCCGAAGACCACCTTGCGGGAGAACACCGGAATGATTTCGGTGATGATGCCGAAGAACGGCAGGGCGATGATGTAGACCTCGGGGTGGCCGAAGAACCAGAAGAGGTGCTGCCACAGCACCGGCCCGCCGTTGGCCCCCTCGAAGACGACCGCGCCGAATTTTCGGTCTGCCTCCAGCACCAGCAGGGCGGCCGCCAGGACGGGAAAGGCGAGCAGCACCAGGATCGAGGTGAAGAGGATGTTCCAGGTGAAGATGGGCAGCCGGAACATCGTCATTCCCGGGGCGCGCATGCACACGACGGTCGTGATGAAGTTGACGGCGCCCAGGATCGTCCCGAAGCCGGAGAGGGCGAGGCCCATCACCCACATGTCGCCGCCCACGCCCGGTGTCCGCGCCTTGCTGCTGAGCGGCGTATAGGCCGTCCAGCCGAAGTCCGCCGCGCCGCCGGGGGTGAGCAGACTGCCGATCACGATCAGCCCGCCGAAGAAGAAGAACCAGTACGAGAGCATGTTCAGCCGGGGGAAGGCGACATCCGGGGCGCCGATCTGGAGCGGCATGATCTCGTTGGCGAATCCGGCGAAGACCGGCGTGGCGAAGAACAGCAGCATCAGCGTGCCGTGCAGGGTGAAAGCCTGGTTGTACTGCTCCGGGCTGATCAATTGCAGTCCGGGCCGGGCGAGTTCGGCCCGCATGATCATGGCCAGAAGGCCGCCGATCAGAAAGAAGCCGAACGCGGTCACCAGGTACAGGTGTCCGATTTTCTTGTGGTCCGTGGTGGTGAGCCAGTCGACCACGATGGTGCCGAGTTTGGTGGGTTCGGCGGGAGCTTCAAATTCGGGCTTGGTTGTCGTCGCCATGTCCGTGTCCGCTCCTCGGCCGTCTGCATGGGTGGGCGGCCGGCGGCACCGGCCGACGAATTCGTTGTATCGATTCGCCCACCATTACCCGAAGCGGAATGGCGATTCGGACCCGACTCGCCGTAGAGGCCGGGTCATTCACCGGCATCCTGGGCGCGGCTCGCGGGCCGGTCTGCGCCGCCATCGCCGGATTCCCGCGCTCACGACGATTGCCACGGCGCTCAGCAGCGCCGATCTCACCCGTCGCACACGTGACATCGGTTTCTCCCGTCCTCTGGGATGAGCCGCACCGGATTCCGCGGGCCCGACTCGCGGGCTCGACCCGAGTTACCCATGGCCGCAGGGCCCATTCAGATAGCTCTCCGTGAGCGGATGAACGCCGAGCCGAGCCGTCGGGCGCGTAGCCCGGCCGGGACCGCACCGCCCCTGGCCGGTTTTGCTGCCCCAGAACGCGTACATGGGAATCCCTTTACCATCCCGTTCGTTCCACGCATGCCCCCCACGGAACTCAGGAACGAACGCCCCCCACACGGACACAGAGAACGATCACAGTGACAGCGAAGGAGTGAACGCCGCGATGGTGTTCAAACGAGTGCTCGGCTCGCTCGGGGTCGGTGGGCCCGTCGTGGACACGGTCCTGGACCGGGAGCCGGTGCGCCCCGGTGGGGTAGTGCGGGGGCATGTGCGGCTCCGGGGCGGAGGCAGCGCCTGCGATCTCGAGCACCTCGCGCTGGAGCTGGTCGCCGGGGTCCAGGCCGGGTACGGCGGCGAGGAGCACGAGGGCGGTGTGGTCTTCGACCGCCTCCAACTCGGCGGCGGGTTCCGGCTCGACGCGAGAGAGCACAGAGACATTCCGTTCACCATTCACATACCGCGGGAAACGCCGCTCACCGAGGTGTCCGGGCAGCCGCTGGGTGTCGTCCTGGGCGTCCGGGTCGAGCTCGCGGCGGCGGGCGCGAAGGACCACGGCGATCCGGAGCCGCTGATCGTGCGCCCACTGCCGGTCCAGGAGGCCGTGCTGGGGGCCCTGGGGCGGCTCGGCTTCGGCCTCGTCGCCGCCGATCTGCGGCTCGCCCATATCGCGGGCACCGGGCAGCGGCTCCCCTTCCACCAGGAGATCGAGCTCACCCCCGCCCCGCAGTACCTCCACGACGTGAACGAGATCGCGCTGACCCTTCTCACCGGCCCCGACGCCATGGAGGTCTTCCTGGAGGCCGACAAGCGCGGCAGAGGCTCTGGCGCCTTGGGCCGCCACACGGTGCGCCATGAGGGCCTCGAGCAGCGCCACTGGACCGGTGAGGTCGACTCCTGGATCCGGGCGCTCATCGAATCCCGCGCGACGCATACCGCCCGCGATGACCGCACCGGTGCGGTCATCGCGGGCGTCACGGCCGGTACGGCGACGGGTGGGGCCGTGGGCGGCGGCATGGTCGCGGCCGGGCTCGGCGACGCGTTAGGGAACTTAGCGGGCTTAGGTGATGACTTAGGTGACTTAGGTGGCCTAGGGGACTTGAGTGCATTAGGGGGCACAAAAGACTTAGGGGGCTCGGGGTCCGAGGAGGCGAGCCGGGGCTGAGCCGCGGAGGGCCGCGGGTCGTCCCACGGCCCTCCCTGTACGCACCGACCTGTACGCACCGACGAACGGCTATGAACGACGCCCCACCGCGTCCGGGTCGTCCACCACCTCTCGCGGCTCCTCCGCCACACCACCGCCCCCGCCCTCGACCGCCGCGGCGGCAGCGGGCTCGCCGCGCGCCGCCGGCCGGGCCGTGACCCGCCGGGCGACGGGCTCGGTCCAGCGGGCGGTGAGCGGCCCGAGGACGACCAGGATCAGAACGTACGCCGTGGCCAGCGGGCCGAGCGACGGTTCGATACCAGCGGTGACGGCGAGCCCCGCGATGACGATCGAGAACTCGCCCCGGGCCACCAGCGTGCCGCCCGCCCGCCAGCGGCCCCGGACTGAGATCCCGGCCCGCCGTGCCGCCCAGTAGCCGGTGGCGATCTTCGTACCGACGGTAAGGACGGCCAGCGTCATGGCGGGCAGCAGCACCGGGGGAATGCTGGCCGGATCCGTGTGCAAGCCGAAGAAGACGAAGAACACGGCGGCGAACAGATCCCGCAGCGGGCTGAGCAGATGGTGGGTACCCTCGGCGACCTCCCCGGACAGGGCGATGCCCACCAGGAACGCGCCGACGGCCGCCGACACCTGGAGCTGCTGCGCGATTCCCGCCACGAGCAGCGTCAGCCCGAGCACCACCAGCAGCAGCTTCTCGGGGTCGTCGCTGGAGACGAAGCGGGAGATGTGCCGTCCGTAACGGACGGCCAGGAACAGCACCAGACCGGCCACGCCGAGGGCGATGGCCAGGGTGACACTGCCCGCCGCCAGGCCCGCACCGGCCAGCAGGGCGGTGACGATCGGCAGATAGACGGCCATCGCCAGGTCCTCGAGGACGAGGATGCTGAGGATCACCGGGGTCTCGCGGTTGCCGAGCCGGCCCAGATCGCCGAGCACCTTGGCGATGACGCCGGAGGAGGAGATCCAGGTCACACCGGCCAGCACCACGGCGGCCACCGGCCCCCACCCCAGCAGCAGGGCCATGACGGCGCCGGGCAGGGCGTTGAGCACCGCGTCGACGAGCCCGGCCGGGTACTGGGTCTTGAGATTGCTGACCAGGTCGCTGGCGGTGTACTCCAGCCCGAGCATCAGCAGCAGCAGGATGACGCCGATCTCGGCGCCGGTCGCCACGAACCCCTCGCTCGCTCCCAGCGGCAGCAGCCCACCCTTGCCGAAGGCCAGTCCGGCCAGCAGATACAGCGGGATCGGGGAGAACTGGAGCCGCCCGGCGAGCCGCCCCAGCAGCCCGAGGCCCAGGATGACCGCGCCGAACTCGATCAGAAAGACAGCAGACGAATGCATGGGCTCACTCCCGCCCAAGTATCGCCGCGGCCGTCTCCACGCCCTCGCGGGTGCCGATCACGATCAGCTCGTCCCTGCCGGCCAGCCGGAAGTCGGGGGTCGGGGAGGGAATCGCCTCCGCCCTGCGCAGCACGGCTACGATCGAGGCGCCGGTCTCCGTCCGCATCCGCGTCTCGCCGAGCACCCGCCCGTTCCAGTGCGACGTGGACGACAGCTCGATCCGCTCGGCCACCAGCCCCAGCTCGGTGGTGGACAGCAGATTCGGGCTGTGATGACTTGACATCAGGACCCCGACGAGTGCCTCCGCTTCCCCAGGGGTCAGCCTGGTGGACAGGGCACACTCATCGGGATCCTCCTTCCGGTACGCACTCAGCGTCCGTCCGCCGTCGCGATGTGCGATGACCGAAAGCCGCCTGTTCTCTCGTGTCGTCAAGTCGTAGCGAACCCCGATGCCGGGCAATGGCGTACTGCTCATGCGCGGAGCGCCCACAGTCATCCCTCTCGTCGCTCGATTCTTAAGTCACCCTAACGAATGGCAAAGAATTGGTAATGACGGCAGGTGTGCGAGGGTGCGATGGGACGATGCCGACCGCGTATGGGTGGGGTGGCCATCGATCTACGAAGAGGATGGTGCCCAGAGGAGGGGTGGTGCCCATGATCGAGTGGAGGCGGCTCAACACCGGGATCAGGCCAGTTCCCGATCCGGTCGCCACTCCCGTCATCTGGGGCGGGGCCTCCCTGGGCGCGCTGGTGCTGGTGGCGACCTTGAACTTCCTCGGCGGCCACGGCCGCCCGATGTTCGCCCTGGTCGCGCTCTCGCTGCTGGCCGCCCTGCTGGGGCTGTGCGCGCGCTTTGTCGCGGCGCCCGGTACGGCGGGGCTGTGCTGGCTGTTCCTCAACGGCTTCGCCATTCCGCCCGCGGGGCAGCTCTCCTGGGCGGGCGGCCGCGACGCCCGCTGGCTCGCCTGTCTCCTGGCGGCGGCCGTCGCGGGCACCGCGCTCGCCCGCATCGTCAACGCCCGGGCGGGATACCGCCGCATCAGCCCGCTCGGCCGCCGTCCGGGGTCGCCGGAGTGAGGTGCCCGGTCCACGAGGCGATGTGACCGGTCCAGGAGGCGATGTGACCGGTCCACGAGTGAGGTGACCGGTCCACGAGTGAGGTGACCGGTCCGCGGTCGTAGGTCCCACGGCCGTGGGAAGGCCCGGCGAGCGGCCGATGCCCCCGGGGCGGGCCCGTCCCTAGGCTCGGGGCGCGGCCCGGCGATCACGGCGCCGTCGATGTGTTCCGCCACGACGAAATCGATGCGTTCCCCCACGACGAAGGAGGCGCCCATGCCCGTCGACGGTCAGAGCCACATCCGCATCGCCCGCCCCTCGCGTGACCTCGCGGCGGCGGAGCGCTTCTGGTGTGCGGGGCTGGGGTTGAGCGTGGTGTACCGGGCCGAGGGCGGTGACCGGGCCGGGGAGCACGATCTGCTGATGGTGGGCCGGCCGGACGCCTCCTGGCATCTGGAGCTCGTCCACGAAGCGGCCCATCCCGTCGAGCCCCGGCCGACCGAGGAGGATCTGCTGGTGATCTACCTCGACGAGCCGGTCCCCGAGGAACTCGTGGACCGCCTCACCCAGCACGGCGGCACCCGCGTCACCTCCCCCAATCCGTACTGGAACGAATGGGGCGTCACCATCGAGGACCCGGACGGCTACCGCCTGGTGCTGTGCCGCCGCGGCTGGTCGAATTCCTGAGGTACCGCGACCACCTGCCGAGGTGCGGGGCTTCCCCAAGGCCCAGAGCCCAGGCCCCAGAGCCCAGGCCCCAGGGCCATCGCGCTACGGGGTGTCCGGCGGATCTGATCTTTCCCCTCCCCGCCCCTTCCCGATACCAGGGGCTTCGCCCCTGGACCCGGGGTCTGGGGGCGGAGCCCTGCCACGCGGCGGAGCCGCATATCGATGCCGCGGGAAGGGACGGGGAGGGGAGCAGGCCGCCGCAGGCGGCACGATCCGCCGGACGCGCCTAGTGCGGCATCGTCAGGACCGCCACACCGTTGACGCGGTCGGCGGCGAGGTCGTCGAGGGCGGCGTCCGCCCGGTCGAAGGCGTAGGGCGTGACCGTGGCGCTGATGCGGTGCTCGGCGGCCGCGGCGAGGAATTCACGCCCGTCCTCGCGGGTGTTGGCGGTGACGCTGCGGACCGTGCGCTCACGGAAGAGATGCCGGTCGTAGTCGAGTGACGGGACGTCGGTGAGGTAGATCCCGGCGATGCTCAGCGTGCCGCCCGCGTCCAGGGACTCCAGGGCGACCGGGACCAGTTCGCCCACCGGGGCGAAGAGGATGGCGGCGTCGAGCGGCTCGGGCGGACGGTCGTAGGCGTCGTTCGCGGAGGCGGCGCCGAGGTCCAGGGCGAGCGCGCGGGCGGCGGGTGAGCGGGTCAGGACGTGGACGACGGCGCCCTGTGCGATGGCGACCTGGGCGGTGAGGTGTGCCGAGCCGCCGAAGCCGTAGATGCCGAGCCGGCCGCCCGGCGGGAGGTCGGCCCGGCGCAGCGCGCGGTAGCCGATGATCCCGGCGCACAGCAGCGGGGCGAGCTCCTCATCGCGGTATTCGGAGGGCAGCTCATAGGCGTAGGCCGCCGGTACGGTGACGTACTCGGCGTAGCCGCCGTCCGCGTCCCAGCCGGTGTACTCGGAGAACGGGCACAGGTTCTCCTGGCGCCGGAGGCAGTAGCGGCAGCGGCCGCAGGTGCGCCGCAGCCAGGGGACGCCGAGCCGGATTCCGGGGCCGGGGCCATGCGCCCGCGAGCCCGCCGCGACAACCTCGCCGACCGCCTCGTGACCGGGGACGACGGGGCTGCGATGCGGGGGCAGATCGCCGTCGCGGACATGCAGATCGGTGCGGCAGACGCCACAGGCCCGGACCCGGACCAGCAGCTCGTCCTCCGCCGGCCGCGGAACTGGCAGCTCCACCTGCTCGATCCGGCCCGGCGTGGGGACCACCCATGCCCGCATGGTCGCCGGAAGGTCGGCATTCGCGTCCGTCACGTCGCCAACGTAACGCCGTGGGCACCGTGACGACCGTAAGGCACGCGTTACGGCCATGCGGCACCAGAAAAGGAAGAGATATGACCGGAAACTGCCAACCGCGTGCGGACGCGATCAGGCCGAGGTGCCGCCCATCGCATTGATCAGGCTCGTCGGGCGCATATCGGTCCAGTGCTCATTGACGTAGTCCAGGCACGCCTGGCGGTCGTCCTCGCCATGGGCGACCGTCCAGCCCGCGGGGACCTCGGCGAAGGCGGGCCACAGCGAGTGCTGCCCCTCCTCGTTGACGAGCACGAGATAGCGGCCGTCGGGGTTCTCGAAGGGGTTGCTCATCGCTGGTCTCCTCGCTCACGGTCGGCGTCGACGAGCTTGACGGTACCGGCAGGGGGCGGGCACCCGCCGAGGGGTTCCCGGAGTCCTGGGGAAAAGCCTGGGATACGGAAAATGGCACCTTCCTGACGGAATTCGGGCTTCCGGGGTGCCCCTCGCCTACGGTCCGCGGCATGGTCGCGTCCGCCAGAACCGAGCCCAGGGGCTCCATGGCCATGGAGCTCACCATCGGCGACCCCGCGCTCACGACCCGGCTGGAACGCGGAATGGACGCCTCGGAGGAGTGGCTGCGCGCTCTCGCCGCCGAGGCCCGGGACCCTTGTGTCGCCGAAATCGCCGGACATCTCTTCGGCCCCGGCGGCAAACGGCTGCGCCCGCTCCTGGCGCTGGTGGGCGCGGAGTTCGGCGAGCGCGCCCCGTCCACCGCCGATCCGGCCATGGCCGACCCGTCCCCCGCCGTGGAGGCCGCCGCCCTGGCCGAGCTGGTGCATGTCGCCTCGCTCTACCACGACGACGTCATGGACCAGGCCCGCACCCGGCGCGGAGTCCCCAGCGTCAACGCCCGCTGGGGAAACACCACCGCCGTCCTCGCGGGCAATTGGCTGCTGTCGAAGGCGGCCCAGCTCGCCGCGGAACTCGGCCCGGAGACCATACGGTTGCAGTCCAAGGTCACCAATCGGCTGATCATGGGCCAGATACGGGAACTCGTCGGCCCCTCGGACGACGATGATCCGCTCTCCCACTACTTCACCGTGGTGGCCGGGAAGTCGGCCGCGCTCATCGCCATGGCGCTGCAGCTGGGGGCGGTCCGGACCGGCGCCCCGGACCATGTCGTCCAGACGCTCGCCGAATACGGAGAACATCTGGGCATCGCGTTCCAGATATCCGACGACATCCTCGACATCACCTCCACCTCCGAGGTCTCCGGCAAGGAGCAGGGCAAGGACCTCGCGATCGGGGTCGCCAGCCTCCCGGTGCTGCTGGCGCTGGCCGACGAGCGGCCGGAGGCGGGTGAGTTGCGCACCCTGCTGGCCGCCGCCACCGCGGGCCCGGAGGGCGCCGGGCTGCCGAGGGCCGTCGCGCTGCTGCACCGCTGCGGGGCGCTGGCGGAGGCGCGCACGGTGATGCACGCCCGGCTGCTGCGCGCCCGGACCGCGGCGAACGGGCTGCCGGACGGCCCGGCGACTCGGGTGCTGCACGCGCTGTGCGACTTCGTGGCGCGCCGGGATCACTGACGGGCTTCCTCCGTAAGGCGCCCATACGTGCCCACACGGTGTCCGTACGGCGCCCATACCTCTCGCTCCGCCCTCCCCTTCGTCAGCCCCGGTCGGCAGGGCTCTGCGGCAGCCCCGGTCGGCCGGTGTCCGCGTCAGCCCAGGTCGGCCGGTGTCCGCGTCACGACGTAATCTGAGCCCTATGGGCAGCTCACGGTCAGATGTGGTGGACGAGCCCATCGACCCCGATACCGGCCCGGCTCCGCCCGCCCGGCACAGCCCGTGGCGAGGGCAGGGCCCCGTGGTGGGTGTGGTGGCGGTGGGCGGCGCGCTCGGGGCGACGGCCCGCTACGGCGCGTCGCTGCTGTGGCCAACCCCGTCCAGCGCCTTCCCCTGGACGATCCTGCTGGTCAACGCCGTCGGCTGCGCGATCATCGGCGTCTTCCTGGTGCTGATCACCGAGATGTGGACGGCCCACCGGCTGGTGCGGCCCTTCTTCGGCACCGGTGTGCTCGGCGGCTTCACCACCTTCTCGACGTACGCCGTGGACTTCACCCGGCTGGTCCAGGACGGCCGTATCGCGATCGCCTTCGGCTATCTGCTGGGCACGCTCGTGGTGGCGATGACGGCCGTATGGGCGGCCGTGGCGGCGACCCGGCGCGTCCTCGGCACGTACGGCGGCGGCCCCGGCCGAAGGGCGGCCCGGTGACCGGCGAGCCCGCGCTGCGACTGACCGTCTTCATCGGCGAGAACGACACCTGGCACCGCAGACCGCTGTCCGCCGAGATCGTCCACCGCGCCCATCGCGCGGGGCTCGCGGGGGCGAGCGTGTTCCGCGGTGTCGAGGGGTACGGCTCCTCGTCCCTGATCCACACCTCGCGGCTGCTGTCACTCGGCGAGGATCTGCCCATGGCCGTCGTGATCATCGATACGGAGGAGCGAGTGCGGTCCTTCCTGCCCGAGTTGGAGGAGATCGTGGGTGACGGCCTCGTGGTGGTCGACCCGGTCGAGATCGTGCACCCCCGGGGGCAGGCCCGGTGAACTGGCTGCTGGTGATCGCGGGCGGGATGGTCGGCGCACCGCTGCGCTATCTGACCGACCGCGCGCTGCAGACACGGCACGACTCGGTGTTCCCCTGGGGCACGTTCCTGGTCAATATCGGGGGCTGTCTGGTGCTGGGCCTGCTGACCGGCGCGGCGGCGGAGGGAGCGGCGTCCCAGCGGCTGCAACTGCTGCTGGGCACGGGGCTGTGCGGGGCGCTGACGACGTATTCGACGTTCTCGTACGAGACCCTGCGGCTGGCCGAGGAGGGCGCCCGGCTCCTCGCCGTGGCGAATGTGGGCTTGAGCTTGGTGGTCGGGGTGGGCGCCGCCTTCGCGGGTGTGGGGCTGGCCCACGCGATCTGGGGCTGACCACCGAACCCCAGCGGCCTTACGGCAGGCCCTCGCCCCGCTCAGCGGCCTTACGGCAGGCCCCAACCCCGCTCAGCGGCCTTACCGTTCACGCCGCCCCGGGCCGCGCGGGAGCTGCGCCGGGTGATGCTCGAGCATCTGCGGACGGC
>NZ_JAAAYH010000322.1:0-10545 GCF_018035285.1 Streptomyces sp. MK37H
GGAGGCTCGCGGCCCCATCCCAAACCGAGGCCCAGCCACCGACTCCCCGCCCCCGCGGCCGCGGCGGCCGAACCCAGAGCTCTGGGCGGCGCGCCCGCTGGCGGCTGGCGGCCTTCGGGGTGCTGGTGGGGGCCGTGGCGATGGTGGTGTTGCCTGCCGGGAGTGCCGAGGCGCATCCGCTCGGGAACTTCACCGTCAACCGTTACGACGGGCTCGTGGTCACCCCGGGGACGCTGCGGGTCGATCATGTCGAGGACCTCGCCGAGATCCCCGCCGCCCAGGCGAAGCCGGATATCGACCGCGACGGCGACGACGCGCTGTCCGGGCGGGAGTTGGGCGCGTGGGCGGCGCGGCGGTGTGCGAGCGCGGCGGAGGGTGCGCGGCTGACGGTCGACGGGCGCGAGGTGCCCGTACGCGCCGGGCGCGCGCAGGCCCGTCAGCGCCCCGGCCAGGCCGGGCTGCCGACGCTGCGGGTGGAGTGCCGCCTCACGGCCGCGCTGGGCGACGGCGAACGGGCGACGGTCGCCTACCGCCCGCGCGACATCGGTACGGGCCCCGGCTGGCGGGAGTTGACGGCGCAGGGCGACCGTATGACGCTCACTGATGCCAACGTCCCCAGGACCTCTGCCTCCCACCGGCTGGTCCGCTACCCGGCGGGGCAGCTCTCCTCGCCGTCCGATCAGCGGTCGGCCGCGCTGAAGGTCAAGGCGGGCGGCCCCGCGCTCGCGAGCGCGGCGGAATCCGACCGGGACGACGCGGTGGGCTCGTCAGTGCTGCCGCGCGGGGTGGACCGGTGGACGCAGGCGCTCACCTCGATGGTGGCGCGCCACGACATCACCTTCGGCTTCGCCCTTACGGCCTTCGCCACCGCCGTCCTGCTGGGCGCGATGCACGCCCTGGCCCCCGGCCATGGCAAGACGATGATGGCGGCGGCCGCCGCGGCGGGCGGGCGCAGCGCGCTGCGCGACGTACTGGCGCTGGGCGCGTCGGTGACGGTCACCCACACCTTGGGGGTGTTCGCGCTGGGGCTGCTGGTCACGGCGGGTTCGGCGGCCGCCCCGTCGGTGATCTCTTGGCTGGGCATCGCGAGCGGTGTGCTGGTGGCGGTGGCCGGGGCGGGACTGCTCCGCAAGGCACTGCGCCGCCGTCGGCATGCGCAGGCCCATCACCACAGCCACGATCACGACCATGCGCATACACACGACCACGCACACGCACACGCACACGGCCACGGCCACGGCCACGGCCACACGCAGGACCACGCGCACGGTCACCCCCACACGCACACCCACGACCACGGCGACGGTCACACCCACACCCATGAGGTGCGCCCCACCCTGCGCGGCACGCTGCTGCTCGGCTTCGCCGGGGGCATGGTGCCCAGCCCCTCCGCCGTCATCGTGCTCGTCGGCGCGGCCGCGCTGGGCCAGGCGTGGTTCGGCTTCGTCCTGGTGGTGGCGTACGGGCTCGGGCTGGCGCTGACGCTCACGCTGGCCGGGTTCACCGCGGTGCGCCTGGGCGTGCGGGCCGCGGAGCGGCTGGCGGCGCGCAAGGGGGCCGGGGGCCGGATCGACCGGCTGCTGGGGGCGGTGCGCCGCGCCTCGCCCGTCGGAACCGCCGCCGTCGTCCTCGCGTTGGGGTGCGGATTGGTGCTGAGGGGGGCGGCAACCACGCTCGGTTGAGGTACATTCAGCCCGAATTGCTCGGTTGAGGGGGAGGGGCTCGGCCATGAGCGAAGAGGGGTTCGGGCAGCAGGGCGAGCGGGTGGGCGGCGGCCGTTACCGCCTGCTGGGCGAGCTGGGCCGGGGCGGCATGGGCGTGGTGTGGCGCGCGTACGACGAGGCGCTGGGCCGCGAGGTCGCCATCAAGGAGGTGCGCGCCCCGGCCGGGCTCGGGGACCGCGACATCGATCGGCTGTACGCGCGGATGGAGCGCGAGGGCCGGGCGGCGGCGCGGGTCTCGCACCGCAATGTGGTCACCGTCTACGACGTGGCCATGGAGGGCCGCCCGTGGATCGTGATGGAGCTGGTGCGCGGGCTGTCGCTGGCCGATGTGCTCGACGCCGAGGGGCCGCTGCCGCCCGCGCGGGCCGCGCGCATCGGCGCGGAGGTGCTGGCCGCGCTGCGTGCCGCGCATGCGGTGGGCGTGCTGCACCGGGACGTGAAGCCGGGCAATGTGCTGATGGCCAACGACGGCCGGGTGGTGCTCACCGACTTCGGGATCGCGGTGGTGGAGGGCGATGCGGCGCTGACGCTGACCGGGGAGCTGGTGGGCTCCCCGGAGTTCCTCGCCCCGGAGCGCGCCCTGGGGCGGTCGCCGGGCCCGGAGGCGGATCTGTGGTCGCTGGGCGTGCTGCTGTACGCGGCGGTGGAGGGGTTCTCGCCGTTCCGCCAGGACACCCCGCTGAGCACGCTGCGCGCCGTGGTGGACGAGTCGCTGCCGCGGCCGCGCCGGGCCGGGCCGCTCACCTCCGTACTGGAGGGGCTGTTGGACAAGGATCCGCGGCGGCGGCTTCCGGCCACGGAGGCGGAGCGGCTGCTGCGGCTGGTGGCCGCGGGA
The DNA here is from genome assembly GCF_018035285.1 of Streptomyces sp. MK37H. Classification (NCBI taxonomy): domain Bacteria; kingdom Bacillati; phylum Actinomycetota; class Actinomycetes; order Kitasatosporales; family Streptomycetaceae; genus Streptomyces; species Streptomyces sp. MK37H. The sequence goes on from NZ_JAAAYH010000322.1 coordinate 2,560, forward strand.
GGCACACCGGCGGGCGGCTCGTCGTCGTCCTCGAACGCCTTCGGGCCTGCCGCCACGGCGGAGACGGAGCCGCTGGGCCGGTTACCGGAGCCCGGTGCGACGCCCGCGTATCCCCCGGCCCCGGACGGTCCGGCGGGGCCCGCCGATGAGCCACCGCCGCCCCGGCGGCAGCGGGCCGCGGTGGCGGCCTTGGTGGCCGGGGCGCTGCTGGCCGTGCTGTCGCTGGGCGGGCTGACCTGGGCGCTGCTGAACGACGACGGCTCGGACCATGAGGGCAACGGCGGCGGCGGGAGCGCCGCCACGGGCACCGCGAGCCCGGCGCACGGAGGCTCCGGGGACGACCGCGGCGAGGACGCGGAGAGCAAGGACGCGGAGAGCAAGGACGCGAAGGGCAAGGACGGTGGGCGCACCACCTCCGGCGCCCCCTCCGGGAGCACGACGCGGCCTCCCGCCCTGACCATCACGGTCGTCGTGAAGCCGGTGCGGGCCGACTACCAGGGAACATGCCCGCCCCCGGAGGACAGCGCGCCCTCCTTCACCGCGACCCTCACCGTCAACCGCGTGCCCGCGACGGTGGAGTACCGCTGGATCACCGGGAGCGGAAAGGTGTCCGATCCGGGCTGGAAGACGCTCGCGTTCGGCGGCGACAAGTCCCGGACGGTCCGTCACACCGAGCTGTCGTACGCCGCCGACGGCAGCCATGAGGACTGGATCGCGGTGGAGACCCGGAGCCCCGGGTCGGGCACCTCCGGGCATGTCTCCTTCGCCACGACCTGCGAGGAGGCCCCGGCGGACGGGACCTCCTCCCCTGCGAGCGGTGGCGCGCGCGGGTCAGGCGGCTGAGCTGAAGACCGGGAGGTAGCCACCGGACTGGCCGGCGGCGGTGGGGTGGTAGGACTCGTCGATGGGGATGGTGACGCTGTTCAGCCAGGCGCTGCCGGAGCAGATCTCATGCCCGGTGAAGGTCGCGGTGACGTCGCCGAAGCTGAAGCCGTGGTCGGCGGCGCGCTTGGCGGTGACGGAGTTGAGGGCATCCGCGCCGCTGTTGATCGCGGCGCGCTCGGTCTCGCTGAGGCCCACGATGCAGGAGCCGCTGAGCTTGTAGAACCGCGGGTAGCCGAGGACGACGACATGCGCGGAGGGGGCCTTGGCACTGATGGCGTTGTAGACCTGGTCCAGCTTGCCGGGCAGGGTGTTCTGGACGAAGTTCTTGGCGCTGTTGACCGCGTTGACGCAGGTGGACTCGGACTGCAGTACGCAGGTCGTCATGATGTCGGCGAAGCCCGCGTCATTGCCGCCGATGGAGATGGAGACGAGGCCGGTTCCGGAGTTCAGCGGGCCGAGCTGGTTGTTCAGCACATCGCCGGTCTTGGCGCCGGAGCAGGCGGTGAAGTTGAAGCTCGAGGGGGCGTGCGAGGCGGCCCAGAGCGCGGGGTACGCCTTGGTGCTGCGCTTGCAGCTGCCGCTGGCGCCGTCGTAGCTGCCCGCGCCGACGCCGGATGAGTAGGAGTCGCCCAGCGCCACATAGGCGGGGCCCGCGCTGTTCTCGGTGGCCTGGGCCGTGCCGGCCCCGGTGAGGGCGAGGACGGCACCGACGACGAACGCACCCATCGTCGCCGTGAGTCTGGACAGTTTCATTCGATCTCCCTAGCAGGATCACTGCTGTGCCGATATGAGGCGCGATGGCCCGGAATAAGGGCAATCGCGTTCGAAACCGTCAGTCACGCCGCCCGGGATCGGTTTCAGCGGTGTGACATGGATATGTCATCCCGCGCAACCGGCCGATCTATGCGGGTAGTTGGCAAAAATCTTTCGATACGCGGCTGATACGTCCATAGGTCGGCCGGAATCCGGATGAGTCACCACGCGACGCCCGAACACCTCGCCCGAACACCCCTGGCTGCACGACCGGCGCACGCGGCGCGACCGGCCCTGATGAGGGCTCAACCGACCGCCCCTCTATGGCGCGTTCGCACACTTTCGCCGTCTTGACGGCATCCGTCGACTGCGCGACATTGAAGCCCGGCATCCGGCGCTTCGGGGGGAAAAGTCGCCAATGCATACCATCACTGACAACAGACCGGCGGGTGGGGATTCGCTGCCGGTGATCGTGGGCGCCGCGGTCGGCATCGCGGGCCTCGGCGCGGCACTCGCGCTGGCGGACGTCCACTCACCGCTGCGGGCGCCGTTCACGCTGCTCTTCCTGCTCGCGGCGCCCGCGTTGGCCATAGGCAGCGCGCTGCGCGGGCTGGACGCGCTGACCCGCCCGGTGCTGGCGGTGGCGGGCGCGTTCGCGCTGGATCTGCTGGTGGCGGAGGCGATGCTGGCGCTGCGGATGTGGTCGGCGCGCGGCGGGGTGGCGGCGGTGGGGGCCGTGAGCCTGCTGATCCTGGTGCCGACGCTCTTCACCCGCCTCGTACGGCGGCGACGTATGACACGGAGTCAGGGCTGAACACGCCCGGCGGAGCTGACGGCGGCCGACCGGGCGGTGTGGACGGGCCATGCAGCCCCAGGCGCAGGGGGCCCGCCCCGCTGATGGTGCTGTTGCGCGCCCTGCGGGCGGGCTGGCGGGCGAAGTGGACGGCGGTGGGTGGCACGCTGGGGCAATGAGACGTTCGAGCGGGTGCGGCCGGGCGAGGTGGCGGCGCCTGGCCGGCGCTGTACTGAGTATGGGTGAATCCCCAGCCCGGGCCCCTGATGTCGGCCATGCCGCGCGCCGACTCCGATCCGTGCCGCCCGTCGTCCCCGCCGGGCCGACTGGAGCAGGTGGTCACCAGCGGCGCCAGCGTGGTCATGCCGAGGCCCTTTTGAAAGATCTCCACCAGAAGGACCCGTGCGCCCCACAACGGGTGAGAGTATCCGTGAACGCCCCCATTCCGGTGGGCTTCCGTGGAACAGCTCGGTAAACGGCCACAAACCTTGGTGCGCCCTCGCCCTCCGTCCTGGATCATGGGAGCGGGTGCGCTGACCGACGCACCAAGCCCCCCCGTTCTCAGGAGGCAGACCCTGCCTACGACACCCGCCGAAAAGTCCCTTCCCATCCGGCTGAACGTCGATGACAGCGATTCGCCGTCGGATGTCGTCGACGCGCTCTTTCTTGGGCGCTTCGCGACCGGCGAGCAGCCGTACGCCCGCAGTCACTCCGTCGACCGGGTGAAGTCGGGCGCCACGCTGCTGCCGCCGTCCGCGACCGTGCTGCGCGCGGCCCGTGACGACGACCGCAGCGCGACGCTCGCCGAGGGCGACGGCTGGACCCTGCTGATCTCCCGGTGGAGCCGGGGGGCCGATGTGACCGTGACCGCCGTCGACGACGCCCTGGCCGAGAAGGTGCTGCACCAGGCCGTGGACGGCGCGGAGGACGAGCCGGAGCCGCAGCCGGAGAACGTGGCGATGGGCTTCTGGTATGTCTCGCCGCGGCGCGGCCCGCACCGCACCACGCGGCAGATCTCGGCCGGGACCTGGGAGGAGATCCGCGACAACTACACGGCGCCGGTGGCCGAGGCCATGGACGGGCTGATGAAGGTCACCCCGGACGACATCGCCGGCCGCCTCCTGCTGCTGCACGGCCCGCCCGGCACCGGCAAGACCTCGGCGCTGCGCACCCTGGCCCGCTCCTGGCGGGACTGGTGCCAGGTGGACTGCGTCCTGGACCCGGAGCGGCTGTTCACCGACGTGGGCTATCTGATGGACATCGCGATCGGCGAGGACGACGGCACGGCCAAGGGGCGCTGGCGGCTGCTGCTCCTGGAGGACTGCGACGAGCTGATCCGCGGCGAGGCCAAGCACACCGCCGGTCAGGCACTGTCCCGGCTGCTGAACCTGACGGACGGTCTGCTCGGCCAGGGGCGCAATGTGCTGGTCGGGGTGACCACCAACGAGGACCTGGAGCGGCTGCACCCGGCGGTGGTCCGGCCCGGCCGGTGTCTGGCCCGGATCGAGGTCGGCAAGCTGACCCGGCCGGAGGCGGTCAACTGGCTCGGCGGGGAGGTCGACGACCGGGAAGGTGTCATCGGGCGGGACGGGGCGACGCTCGCGGAGCTGTACGCGCTGCGGCGCGGCACCCGGCCGCCCGCCGTGCCGTCGCAGTCGGCGGAGTCGAACTCGGGGCTGTACCTCTGAGACGCCGTACGCCGAGGGGTACGGCGAGGGGGCTGCCCGGCTGCTCAGCCGTACAGCCCCCGCAGCCGTATGTCAGCCGTACAGCCCCCCGCAGCCGCAGGTCAGCCGTACCGCTCCCGCAGCCGCACGTCAGCCGTACAGCTCCCGCAGCCGCACGGACAGGCAGGTCACACAGCCCTCCATCTTCTCGAACTCGCTGATGTCCACCGGCACCGGCTCATAGCCGAGGTCGGCGAACAGCTCGGCGCTGCGCGGCGCGCTCGCCGCCATCAGCAGCTTGCCGCCGCCGAGCAGCACCACATGGGCGCCGGACTCCTCGGGGACGGGGAGGAAGCGGGGGAACGCGGACGGGTCGTCGACGAGGGGCGGATAGCCGATGACGGTGCCGTCCGGCAGCGCGGTGACGGCCGACTTCAGATGGAGCACCTTGCTGACCGGTACGGCGACCACCCGCGCGCCCAGCGGCTCCAGCGCGGCGCGCAGCTGGCGGATGCCGTCGCCGTTGGTGCGTCCGCCGCGCCCCACGTAGAGGGTGTCGCCGATCTTCAGGACGTCCCCGCCGTCCAGCGTCCCCGGCTCGCGGATCCGGTTCAGCGAGCAGCCGAGGCCGGTCACGGCCTCCTCGGCGGTCGCGGTCTCGGGCCTGCGGGACTCGGCTCCGGGGCGGCCGATCACCGCGACGTTCCGGTGGACGACCATGGTGTCCTCGACGAACACCCCGTCCGGGCAGTCGTCCAGCGCGGGCAGCTCCACCGTCTCCCAGCCGTGCGCGCGCAGCGCCACGACGTAGACCTCCCACTGCCGCAGGGCCAGCGCGGGATCGACCGGGGTGCGGTCGATATGGGTGACGAGCCCGTCGGCGAGGCGGGGGCTGGGGCGCCGGACGAGGGCTTTGCGGCTGGTCGTACGGCCGGTCATGGGGTTGGGCAGCGCGCTGGTCATGGGGACAGCATGTCAGGCGGGGTCACTGCCGGAGCCACCCCGGCCGAGTCACTCGGAGTCGCCGTAGACCGCGCGCAGGGCGTCCTCGACGGTGGCGAGGGCGGCCGCGCGGTCCAGGCCCAGGCGCCGCGCCCGCTGGGCGTAGGTCTGGGCGGCCTCGGCGGCCCGGCGCAGGGTCGCGTCGCCCGCCGCCGCGATGAAGGTGCCGTGCCGGCCGCGGGTCTCGATCACACCGTCCGACTCCAGGGCCCGGTACGCCTTGGCGACGGTGTTCGCGGCCAGCCCCAGCTCCTCGGCGAAGCCGCGTACGGTGGGCAGCTTGTAGCCCACGGGAAGCGCGCCGGAGCGGGCCAGCTCGGCGATCCGCGCGCGGATCTGCTCGAAGGGGGCGGTCGCCGCGTCCTGGTCGACGGTGATCTGCAAGGCCACGTTGGGGCTCCTGGGGCATGGGTGCGGGACGGTGTTTGTGGCACCCATTGTGTGCCAGGCCGAGAGGAAGCGCACGGCCCCGGTGATCTAGCCCACGAGCTGCGGAAATGGGGGGCGGGCCGGGCTGACAGGCCGTAATCTGCGCAACCATGACCATGACTGTGCGCGATTTCCGGGCCACCGACGCGGAGGCCGTGGCGGCGGCGCGGCGCTCCGCCTTCCCCTTTCTGGTGACCACGCCCCGGACGGTGGTCTGGGAGTCGGAGAGCGCGCCCGTCGAACAGCACTACCGGCTGCTGGTCGCCGAGGCGGATGGGCAGGTGGTGGGCTCGAGCGAGGTGGGTGTCTTCCACGACAGCGAGGAGCCGGGGCTGGCGTTCGCCAATACGACGGTGAGCGCGGGGGCGCGCGGGCGGGGCGCGGGTTCGGCGCTGGTGACCGCCGCGGAGGAGTATCTGTCCGGGCTGGGCACCGCGAAATCTTCACCTGGACGCTGGACGAGCCGTCCTCGGTGACCTTCGCCGAGCGGCGCGGCTACCGGCGCGGCCGCTGCTCCCGTGTCCAGCGGCTGGACCTGACGACGGCGGCGCTGCCGCCGCTGAGCGCGGGCGGCCTCCCGGACGGGGTGGAGCTGCGTACGGCGGCGGACTTCGCGGACGATCCGCGTCCGCTGTACGAGGCGGATGTGGAGTGCACGGCGGACGAGCCGGGCGATGTGGACACGGCCGCCCCGGCGTACGCCGAGTGGCTGGCCCTGACCTGGGAACATCCCGCGCTGGACCGCGAGCTGACATCGGTGGCGGTGGTGGACGGCGCGGTGGCCGCCTACAGCGTGGCCCACACGGACGGCCGGGGCCGCTACTGGTCCGGTATGACCGGCACCCTCCGCGCCTTCCGCGGCCGCGGCCTGGCCAAGCTGGCCAAGAACGACTCCCTCCGCCGCGCCCGCTCGGCGGGCTGCCGGGAGGCGTTCACCGGCAACGACGGCGACAACGGCCCGATGCTGGCGGTCAACAAGTGGTTCGGCTACGAACCGGCGGCCACGGAGTGGCGCTACGTACGGGAGCTCTCGGCGTAACCGAGTCAGCGCGATCGGCGTAGCCCCGAGATGAGCAGCCCGACGAGATGACGTGCGTCGTAGCGGGGGTTGTTGCCGGCACCAGCACAGAGGCTGCCGACGCCGCGCATCAGCTCAGAGGCGTCCTGGCCGGAGCGGATCTCGCCCGAGGCGACCGCGGCGTCGAGCAGCTGGGTGCAGACGGGCAGAAGCCGGTCGATGAAGTACGAGTGCAGGGGGTCGAAGCAGGGGTCGTCGGACTGCAGCACGGCGGCCAGGCCGTGCTTGGTGACCAGGAAGTCGACAAAGAGGTCGATCCACTGACCCAGGGCGGTGTGCGGGGTCTCGCCGCTCGCCAGCAGGGCGGGACCGGCCTCGGCGAGGGCCTCGACCTGGTGCCGGTAGACGGCGACGATGAGATCCGCGCGGGTCGGGAAGTGGCGGTAGATCGTGGCCGTCCCGACACCGGCCTTGGCCGCGATATCGCGTATCGGCGCTTCCACGCCCGAGCTGACGAACACCGCGGCGGCGGCCTCGAGCAGGGCCTTCTCGTTGCGCCGCGCGTCCGCCCGCTTGGGCCGGGCCGCGCGCTCCGCGTCTCGATCGTTGTCGTTCACCGCACCCTCCCTTCGCGGCCGAGTCTAACGAAACGGGACAACGTCCCATAACCTCCGACCGTCAGAGCGGGGTCAGCCGGTCGGGCCCCTCGGGGGCGTACGCGATGGGGTCGTCCGGCTCATGCCAGTGGAGGGCGAAGCGGTGCCCCGCGCGATACGCCTCGAGGCCCGCGCGGCAGTACGCCACCATGTCGTCCGGCAGCGCGTCCAGCGGGAACCAGCCCAGCTCGGAGCACTTCTCCGGCTCCCGATTGACCGGCTCGCGCCCGCCCTCCCCCAGCTCCGCCTCGAAGAACCACCCCGTACGCGCGTCCCCGGTCGGCGCCTTGTGCTGCAGCACGAGCACGACCCGCACCTCATCCGGGGCCGGCCTGATCCCGATCTCCTCGGCCGCCTCCCGGAGCATCGCGGCACGCACGTCCTCACCGTCCTCGACATGCCCGGACGGGGCATGCAGCAGCCCATCCGCATAGCCCGTGTTCGCCCGGCGCGCGAGGAGGACGTCCCCGCCCCGGCGCAGGATCAGATGCACATCGACGATCTCCCGATGCCGCCGAACCGGCGCGAGGTCCGCCACCAGGGCATACCGCTCGTCGTGCACGGCCCGACCCCACAGCGCCGCGTCCGGCGCGAGCTCCTCGACCGACAGCCGTTCCGTCAACGGCCCGACCAGCGCGGACAGCTCGGCGGCGGTCAGCCCGACGGGCTCGGACTCGCCCCACCGCCCCTCGATCAGCACCAGCCGCCCGCCCGGCCGCAGCAGCCGCACCCAACGCCGCAGCACCGCCCGCTGATCCGGCAGCATCCACAGCAGATGCCGCA
>NZ_JAAAYH010000323.1:0-10503 GCF_018035285.1 Streptomyces sp. MK37H
CCCCGGGGGCCCAGGGGCGAAGCCCCTGCCACGCGGCGGAGCCGCGTGTCGATGCCGCGGGGAGGCGCGGGTCAGCCTCGATAGATGGCCTCGATCTCCGAGGCGAAGTCCTTCGCCACCACGCTCCGCTTCAGCTTCAGCGAGGGCGTCACATGCCCGGAGTCCTCGGTGAACTGCGTCGCCAGGACCCGGAACTTCCGGATCGACTCCGCCTTGGACACCGCAGCGTTGCCGTCGTCCACCGCCTGCTGGATCTCCGCCAGCAGGTCCGGGTCCTCCCGCAGCTCGGCCACCGTCACGCCCTCGGGCTTGCCGTGCTCGGCCGCCCAGCGCGGCAGGAACTCCTCGTCCACGGTGACCAGCGCGCCCACGAAGGGGCGGCCGTCGCCGACGACCATGCACTCGGCCACCAGGGCGTGGGCCCGGATCCGGTCCTCTATCACCGCCGGGGCGACGTTCTTGCCGCCCGCGGTGATGATGATCTCCTTCTTCCGGCCGGTGATGGTGAGGTAGCCGTCCTCGTCGAGCGTGCCCACGTCCCCGGTGTGGAACCAGCCGTCCGACAGCGCCTCCGCCGTGGCCGTCTCGTTGTTCCAGTACTCGGTGAAGAGGTGCTCGCCGTGCAGCAGCACCTCGCCGTCGTCGGCGATGCGCACCACCGTGCCCGGCATCGGCTGCCCGACCGAGCCGATCTTCTGCCGGTCCCAGGGGTTGAAGGTGGTCGCCGCGCAGGACTCGGTCAGGCCGTACCCCTCCAGCACCGTGAAGCCGATGCCCCGGTAGAAGTGGCCCAGCCGCTCGCCCAGCGGCGCCCCGCCGGAGATGGCGTGGGTGGCCCGGCCGCCCAGCACCGCCCGCAGTTTGCTGTAGACCAGCCGGTCGAAGACCTTGTGCTTGAAGCGGAGCCCGAAGGACGGGCCGCCCGGGGTGTCCAGCGCCTTGCTGTACTCGATGGCGGTGTCGGCCGCCTTGTCGAAGATCTTGCCCTTGCCCTCGGACTGGGCCTTCGCCCGCGCCGAGTTGTAGACCTTCTCGAAGACGCGCGGCACGCCCAGCACCAACGTGGGCCGGAACGCGGCGAGTTCGTCGGTCAGGGACTTCACATCCGGCACATGGCCGAGCTTGATCGGCGCCAGCACCGCAGCGATCTCCACCAGCCGCCCGAAGACATGGGCCTCGGGGAGGAACAGCAGCACCGACGACTCACCGGTGTTGAAGATCGGCTTGAGCCGGGCCACCGCGTTGCCGCACTCGGCGAAGAAACTGCGGTGGGAGAGCACACAGCCCTTGGGGCGGCCGGTGGTGCCCGAGGTGTAGACGATGGTGGCGGGGGAGTCGGCGTTGGCGATCGAGGAGCGCTCGTCCACCTTCTCCTCGGGCACGTGCTCGCCCAGCTTCCGCAGCGTCCCGATGGCGTCGTCCTCGATCCGCCAGACGTGCTTCAGGGCGGGCAGGGTGTCCCGGACGGCCTCGACGGCGGCCTCGTGGACGCCGGTCTCGACCAGCGCGGCCACCGCGCCCGAATCGCTGAGGATCCACTGGACCTGCTCCGGTGAACTCGTCTCGTACACCGGCACGGTGACCCCGCCCGCGCTCCAGATGGCGAAGTCGAGCAGCGTCCACTCGTAGCGGGTTCTGGACATCAGGCCGACCCGGTCGCCCGGCTCCACACCGGCCGCGATCAGTCCCTTGGCGGCGGCGCGCACTTCCGCCAGGAACGCGGTCGCGGTCACGTCCTCCCATCGGTCGTCGACCTTGCGGCCGACCACGGCGACATCGGGATGCTGTGCGGCATTGCGGCGGATGAGATCCGTCAGATTGCCGTCGGCCGGAACCTCGTACAGGGCCGGAAGGCTGAACTCGCGCAAGACTGCTGCTCCTCGTGGGGCGCCGGCGCCGCTACAGGGCATGGGGGGTGGTGGACGGCCCGGACGTTACCCATCGGTACGCTTCCGGGATAGGGGTTCCCGCCCAGATGTTCGATGCGTCACACACCGCCTTCATGCTGCCCGCAGACTAGTCGACGGACGCCGCGTCCGCTAAGGAACCGCAGGTAGACGCGGGGCGGTGCAGGCGGACCACCTTACGGGCGCGGGCCCTTACGTCTTAGGGTGACACGCATGCGAGTCCACGTGGTGAGTGACGTGCATGGCAACAGTGAGGACCTCGAGAAGGCCGGTGACGGGGCGGACGCCCTGATCTGTCTCGGTGACCTCGTTCTCTTCCTCGACTACGCCGATCACTCACGTGGCATCTTCCCCGATCTCTTCGGGGTCGAGAACGCCGACCGGCTGGTCGAACTGCGCACCGCCCGCCGCTTCGAGGAGGCCCGGGCGCTCGGCAACCGGCTGTGGGAGGGGCTCGACCGCAACGCGGCGATAGAGGCCGGGATCCGCCGCCAGTACGCCGAGCTCTTCGCCGCGTTCCCCACTCCGACGTACGCCACCTACGGAAATGTCGACATGCCGTCGCTGTGGCCGGAGTACGCCCACTCCGGCACCACCGTCCTGGACGGCGAGCGCGTCGAGATCGGCGGGCTGGTCTTCGGTTTCGTGGGCGGCGGGCTGCGCACGCCGATGCGCACCCCCTACGAGATAGACGACGAGACCTACGCGGCGAAGATCGCGGCCCTCGGCGAGGTGGACGTGCTCTGCACCCACATCCCGCCGGAGGTGCCCGACCTCTGCTACGACACCGTCGCCCGCCGCTTCGAGCGCGGCAGCACCGCCCTGCTGGAGGCGATCCACACCGTCCGTCCCAAGTACTCCCTCTTCGGCCATGTCCATCAGCCGCTCGTCCGCCGTATGCGGATCGGGGCCACCGAGTGCGTCAATGTCGGACACTTCGCCTCCTCCGGCACCCCCTGGACCCTGGAGTGGTGACCCGCGCGCGGTAGCCTTCAGCCGCAGAGAACCCATGCGGCGGACCGGTACGGAGGAGCCACGGCGATGGCGGAACACACCAGCTCGAGCATCACGATCGAGGCGGCCCCGGCCGACGTGATGGAGGTGATCGCCGACTTCGACCGTTACCCGGAGTGGTCCGGTGAGGTGAAGGAGGCCGACATCCTCACCAAGGACGCCCAGGGGCGCGCCGAGCAGGTGCGGATGCTGCTCGACGCCGGCGCGATCAAGGACGACTACACCCTCCAGTACAGCTGGACCGGGGACAACCAGGTCAACTGGTCCCTGGTCAAGTCCCAGATGCTGCGCACCCTTGACGGCTCCTACCGGCTCTCGGCGCTCGACGGCGGCAAGAGCACCGAGGTGACGTACCAGCTCACGGTCGACGTCAAGATCCCCATGCTGGGCATGATCAAGCGCAAGGCCGAGAAGGTCATCATCGACCGCGCGCTCGCGGGCCTGAAGAAGCGCGTCGAGGGCGCCTGACCCGCCCGGACCGCCCCGGGCCCCGACGGTGCCCGGGGTGATCCACGGCGCGGGGTACGCTCCGGCGGGTGCGGATCACCGGACCCGCGCCGCGCACACCGACGTAACCCCCTGCCGGAGGCTCTTTTCATGCGTACGGTCCTCGTCACCGGTACCGGCGGCGCGGGCCGCACCACCGTGGCCGCCGCGACCGCCCTCGCCGCCGCCCGTGAGGGGCAGCGGACCCTGCTGCTCACCGCCGACTCCGACGGCACCCCCGAGGCGCTGCTCGGCATCGGCGCGCCGCGGGCCGTCCCCGGGCGCTCGGCGGACCGGCTGCCGTGGTCCCTACCCGCCGAGCTCGCGCCGGGGCTGTGGGCCGCGCGGGTCGTCACGGACGAGTGGTTCCGCGGTGAGCTGACCGCCCTCCAGGACCGTGGCCACGGCCTGCTCGACCTGCTCGGCGCGACCCCGCTGGACGGCGAGGAGCTCACCGCCCTGCCCGGGGTGGAGGCCATCGCGCTGCTGCGCGCCCTGCGCGCCGCCCAGACCGCCCCGCCCGGCACCGGCTGGGACGTCCTCGTCGTCGACATGCCGCCCGCGCCGGACACCGTCGCGCTGCTCGCGCTGCCCGAGCAGCTGCGGCGCTATCTGCGGCGGCTGCTGCCCGCCGAGCGGCAGGCGGCCCGTGCGCTGCGGCCGATGCTCGCCCAGCTGGCGGGGGTGCCGATGCCCGCGCAGAAGCTGTACGAGACGGCCGAGCGCTGGGAGCGGGAGCTGGCCGCCGTCCAGGGCGTGATCGAGTCCGAGGCGACCACCGTACGGCTGGTCGTGGAGCCCGGACCGCTCGCCGACCGGGCGCTGCGCACCGCCCGCGCCGGTCTGGCGCTGCACGGCTGCCGGGTGGAGGCGGTGATCGCCAACCGGCTGCTGCCCACCGGCACCTCCGACCCGTGGCTCGCCGCGCTGTCGGGCCAGCAGCAGGACGCGCTCAAGGAGCTGTACGAGCAGTGGGCCCCCGCCGTCCCGGTCCGTGAACTGCCGCATCTGGGCCGCGATCCGCACGGCCTCGGCGATCCGCGGCCCGCCGAGCCGCACTCCGCCGAGCCGCACCCCGCCGAGCCGCACTCCGGCGAGCCGCACCCCGCCGAGCCGCACTCCGGCGACGGTGCCCGGCGCGCCCCGGCCGGGCTCGCCGATCTCGCCGATCTCGCCGGGGCCGTCGGGGCCCCCGGGGCGCGGCCCGACCGGCCCGCCCCCGACCCCTGGACCGTCGAGGACCGGCTGGCCGAGGACGGGGTGCTGCTGTGGCGGCTGCCGCTGCCCGGCGCCGACCGCGACGGGCTCTCCCTGGTGCGCCGGGGCGACGAACTGATCGTCACCGTCGCGCCGTTCCACCGGGTGCTGCCGCTGCCGTCCGCGCTGCGCCGCTGCACCGTCTCCGGCGCCGGGCTGCGCGACGGATGGCTCCAGGTGCGCTTCACGCCCGACCCGGACCTGTGGCCGAAGCGGGTCTGACCCCCGCGTCCGCGACGGCCGGTCTCCGGCTCTGACCCCGCCCCCCTCCTTCCGGTAACGTCGGTCACAAGCCCGGATGAACGTCACCGGGCAGCCAGCATCCCCGCCGCAGGAGTTCGCCATGAGCGATGCCACCGAGCGCCCCCCGGAGCCCCCGGTCACCGATGTGCCGGTCACCGAGATCGACCCCGACGCCTGGGAGCGGGCCTGTGAGGAGGACCTCGCCGCCGAGCGGGCCAGGCAGCGGGCCCGGCAGACCACCGAGGAGCCGGGAAGCGTGGCCGAGGAGTTCCTCAAGCTGGCCGACGCGCTCGCCGAGAAGGTCGCCCAGGCGCCGATCGCCGGGACGGCGGTTCAGGGGGCCGTACAACAATTGATCGCACAGGCGAAGGCCAGCGTAGAACCGGTCATAGAGCGCAATCCAGAGGTTTTCGAACACCTCGCCAGCGCCGGATCCGAGCTGCTCGCCGCCTATCGCGCCGCCGTGACCGGCCAGGAGCGACGCTGGACCCAGGGTGCCGAGGGCGACCCCAAGGGCAGCGGCGAGGAATCCGAGAGTTCGAGTAGTGAACACATCGACCTCGACTGAGCGCCACCTCCGGTACCGTTAGCCTCGGCGGGGTTCGACCAAATAACTGAGGGACTCATGGGACTCACCATCGGCGTCGACATCGGCGGCACGAAGATCGCGGCCGGCGTGGTCGACGAAGAGGGCTCGATTCTCGAGACGAGCCAGGTTTCGACCCCGAACACTCCCGAGGGAGTCGTCGACGCCATCGCGGACGCGGTGCGCATCGTCAGCGAGGGGCATGAGATCGAGGCCGTCGGCATCGGCGCGGCCGGCTATGTGGACGACAAGCGCGCCACCGTGCTGTTCGCGCCCAACATCAACTGGCGGCACGAGGCGCTCAAGGACAAGGTCGAGCAGCGCGTCGGCCTGCCCGTCGTGGTGGAGAACGACGCGAACGCCGCGGCCTGGGGCGAGTACCGTTTCGGCGCCGGGGCCGGCCATGACGACGTCGTGTGCATCACCCTCGGCACCGGCCTCGGCGGCGGCATCATCATCGGCGGCAAGCTGCACCGCGGCCGGTTCGGCGTCGCGGCCGAGTTCGGCCACATAAGGGTGGTCCCGGACGGACTGCTGTGCGGCTGCGGCAGCCAGGGCTGCTGGGAGCAGTACGCCTCCGGCCGCGCCCTGGTCCGCTACGCCAGGCAGCGCGCCGCCGCCACCCCGGAGAACGCCACGGTCCTGCTCGGCCTCGGCGACGGCACCTCCGAGGGCATCGAGGGCAAGCACATCAGCGACGCCGCCCGCCAGGGCGACCCCGTCGCCATCGATTCCTTCCGCGAGCTGGCCCGCTGGGCCGGGGCCGGGCTCGCCGACCTCGCCTCGCTCTTCGACCCCTCGGCGTTCATCGTCGGCGGCGGGGTCTCCGACGAGGGCGATCTCGTCCTGGAGCCGATCCGCAAGTCCTTCCGGCGCTGGCTGGTGGGCAATCAGTGGCGTCCGCACGCCCAGGTGCTGGCCGCCCAACTCGGCGGCAAGGCCGGGCTCGTCGGCGCCGCCGACCTGGCCCGCCAGGGCTGAGAAGCGAGGGGGAACGTGCCGCTCGCGGACCTGCCCGGATCCATCACCGGCCCGGACGCGGCGGTGGTGCGGGTGCTCAGCTACAACATCCGCTCGATGCGGGACGACCGCGAGGCGCTGGCCCGGGTGATCCGGGCCTGTGCCCCCGATGTCGTCTGTGTCCAGGAGGCGCCGCGCTTCTTCCGCTGGCGCAAGGCCGCCGCCTGGCTGGCCCGGGAGACCGGCCTCGTCTACACCACGGGCGGGGCCACCGCCGCTGGCCCGATGATCCTCACCTCGCTGCGCGCCCATGTGGAGCGCGCCGAGGACACTTTGCTGCCCCGCGTCCCCGGGCTGCACCGGCGCGGTTTCGCCACCGCCGTGCTGCGCTTCGGCGGCGGCCACCGCGACACCGGCCACCGCGACACCGGCCACCGCGACACCCGCCGCCCGGAAAGCGGCCACCCGGAAAGCGGCAACGGCGTCCGGCTCGGCGTGGTCAGCTGCCATCTGAGCCTCGCCGAGGCCGAGCGCTACGAACAGGCCGGGATGCTGCTGGACCACCTGACCGCGCTGGACGTCCCGTACGCCATCGCGGCCGGTGACATCAACGACCGGCCGGACGGCCGCGCCTTCCGCCGGATCGCGGGGAAGCTGCGGGACGGCTGGGCCACCGAGCCCTGGGGGAGCGAGGCCACCTTCTCCCCCAAGGACCCGCATCAGCGCATCGACGGGATCTTCGCCTCGGAGGGCATCGAGATCATCGGCTGTGGGGTCCCGGCCGGGCTGCCGGGCGTCACCGACGCGGACCTCCGGGCGGCCACGGACCACCTTCCGGTGCTGGCCGCGCTCAGGCTGCCCCGGGTGTCCCCGGGCTGAGCGGCCGGGCATGAGCCGGAGCCGGGGAGCGCCCGGCTCCGGGCGCGCCGGGCTCCGGGCGCGCCGGGCTCCGGGCGCGCCGGGCTCCGGGCGCGCCGGGCTCCGGGCGCGCCGGGCTCCGGGCGCGCCGGGGTCAGACGACGGCGCCGCGCCCCGGGTCGTCGTCCTCTTCCTCGTCGTCGTCCTTCATCCGCAGCACCAGCGTGACGAAGCCGCCGAGGAAGCCGCCGACGCCCAGCGTGGCGATCCACCAGACCATCTCCACCTGGAACAGCACCACTCCGAGCAGCAGCAGCGGCCCGCCCAGCACTCCGAGCCAGGCGAAGCGGGAGGTGGTGTCGGACTCGGGCAGCGGGGGCGGCTCGGGCGGGACGAAATGACCCTCGTCGGTCTCGTCGAAGTCGTCCTCGGACGGCTCGTCCGGCTCCCAGTCGCGGGGGCCCACGCCCGGTGCGTAGACGATGAAGCCGCCCGGCTTCTCGGTCTTGTCGGGCTTGGTCAGCCCGCCCGTGGCCGCCTCGCCGTCACCGGACCCGTCGGCGTCGGCGTCGCCGTCCGCCGCGGACCGGCGGTCCCGGTCCCGCTCCTCGTCGAGGTTCTCGGCGGCGGGCCATCGCTCGGCGCCCGGCGGGTCCTCCGGCTCCTCCCCGTACGCGGCGACGATCGCGGCGAAGGCGGCGTCGTCGTCCCGCCGCGCGTCCGCCTCGTTCTCATTCGAGTCGCGCTCAGCCACTGGCCGCCGCCCCCTCCTTTCCGCTGCCCTTCCCGAGGCCGGTCCGGGTGGTGTCTTCACCCATACCCGCCGTCAGCCGGGTGATGAACGTGTCCGTCTCCTCGAAGATGAACTCGGCGTCGTGGTCCAGCGTCGCCACGTGGTAGCTCCGCTCCAGCAGCCGCTCGGTGACGTCCCGCGAGGACACCTGACTCAGGATGCGCTCGGAGTCGGCCGGCGGCACCACATGGTCCTGGGGGCTGTGCATCACCAGCAGCGGCTGGGTCACCTGCGGCAGTTCGGCGTCGACCACCCGGTAGAAGCGGCGCATCGAGTGCACGGCGTGCAGCGGCATCCGCTCGTAGCCGGACTCCCGCGCGCCCGGCTTGGCGATGTCGCTCACGATGCCCTTCACCGAGGGCACCAGATGACGCAGCACCGGAAGGGCCACGGCCAGCGGATCGTGGACGCGGTTGGCCGGATTCACGACGGCCACGCCGCTGATCGCCGCGCCGTGCTGGGCGGCCAGCCGCAGCGCGAGCGCCCCGCCCATCGACAGACCGCAGACGAACACCCGCTCGCAGGCCCGGGAGAGCCTGACCAGCTCGCGGTCCACCTCCGCGTACCAGTCCTGCCAGCCGGTGACGGCGAGATCCTGCCAGCGGGTGCCATGGCCGGGAAGCAGCGGCAGCGAGACGGTCAGACCACGGGCCGCGAGATGGTCGGCCCAGGGCCGCACGGACTGCGGGGAGCCGGTGAATCCGTGACAGACGAGGACGCCGATCTCTCCGCCGTCGTGGCGGAACGGCTCGGCTCCGGGCAGGAGCGGCACCACGGATCTCCGTTCGCTGGGGAAGCGGGCTCGAGGTCCTCAGCGTACGCGGCGCGCCGCATACGGGGTAGGCAGGTTAAGGTCTCCTCGTCGGATACAGGAGGTCCCGGTTGTTCTACAGCGCAATGAAGCTGTCGGTGGGTGGCGCCTTGAAGCTCACCTTCCGGCCCTGGGTGGAGGGGCTGGAACACGTCCCCGCCGAGGGTCCGGCCATCCTCGCGAGCAACCACCTCTCCTTCTCCGACTCCTTCTTCCTGCCCGCGGTGCTCGACCGCAAGGTCACCTTCATCGCCAAGCAGGAGTACTTCACCACCCCCGGGGTCAAGGGGCGGCTCACGGCGGCCTTCTTCAAGGGCGTCGGGCAGCTGCCGGTGGACCGCTCGGGCTCGCGCGGCGCCGGCGAGGCCGCCATCAAGGCGGGTATCGACGTGATCAAGCGCGGTGAGCTCTTCGGCATCTACCCCGAGGGCACCCGCTCGCCCGACGGGCGGCTCTACCGGGGCAAGCCGGGCGGTCTGGCAAGGGTCGCGCTCGCGACCGGCGCCCCGGTGATCCCCGTGGCGATGATCGACACCGAGAAGATCCAGCCCCCCGGCAAGGTCATGCCGAAGCTGATGCGGCCCGGCATCCGGATCGGCAAGCCGCTGGACTTCAGCCGCTACCACGGCATGGACGGCGACCGCTTCATCCTGCGCTCGGTGACCGACGAGGTCATGTACGAGATCATGAAGCTCTCCGGCCAGGAGTACGTGGACGTCTACGCCACCGCCGCCAAGCGGCAGATCGCGGAGGCGGAGGCGGCCCGGAAGCAGGCCGAGAAGAAGCAGGCCGAGAAGGAGAAGGACAAGCACAAGTCCGGCGCCTAGCCGCGCCGGCACCGGGGGTGGGGGACGTTGACGGAGCGGTCCAGGGAGCGGTCCGGACGGGAGCGCGCCGGGGGCGAACGCGTGGTGCGGATGTCCGTCGAGCAGCCGCTGTGGCAGGCGCTGACCGCCTACCGGGTGCTCACCCTGCTCTACGCGCTCGGCCTGTGCGTCTACTCCTTCGACGACTACGACCATCCGATCGGCGCCGTCGTCTACCTGGCGGTGCTGACGCTGTGGACGGCACTCACCTTCCGGATGGTCGCCTCGGCCGAGCGCTGCACCCGGCGGTTCCTCGTCGGCGACCTCGGCATCGCGGTGACCGGCATTCTGCTCACCCCGCTCGTGGACAGCCACGACCGGATCGCCGAGGGTACGCCCACGCTGCCTTCCATATGGACGATGGGCGCGGTTCTCGGCTTCGCCATCAAGGGCGGCTGGCGCTGGGGAGCCTCGGCCTCCACCGTGGTCTGCGCCGCCAATGTGATCGAGCGCGGCGGATTCGCCCAGGACACCGTCCACATGCTGTCGCTGGTGTGGGTGGCGAGTGTGGGCATCGGCTATGTGGTCGAGGTGGCTCGCGCCAGTGAGCGCACCCTCGCCCGCGCACTGCGCATCGAGGCGGCCACCCGGGAGCGGGAGCGGCTGGCCCGCGACATCCACGACAGCGTGCTCCAGGTGCTCGCCATGGTGCAGCGGCGCGGCGCCGCGATCGGCGGCGAGGCGGCCGAACTCGGCCGGATGGCGGGGGAGCAGGAGATCGC
>NZ_JAAAYH010000324.1:0-10499 GCF_018035285.1 Streptomyces sp. MK37H
GGGGTTTCGGGGGCCCACGTTCCGGTGGGGTAGGTGTGGAACTCGGCCGTTTCGGCGCATTCGCGGCTCTGATAGGCCGTCACCGGGCGGCCCGTACGGTTCGCCAGGGACGCGGCGGTGGTGCCGGACGGCAGGGGGACACAGCTTTCGATGTCCACGTCGGCCAGTTCATGGGTCTGGCGCGCCCCCGTGAAGCCGCCGCTCCGCCACAGGCACAGCTGACCGGCGGCGCAGTTCCCCAGCCGCGGTGGGGCGGCGGGCCGGGCCGCCGCCGCGGCCGGGGCGAGGGTGGCGGTGAGGGCCAGGGCCGAGACGGCGGCCGTAATGATCTTGCGCATAACGCTTTCGCTCCCCGTGTGGAAAGAACAGAACGGGAGCCAGCCTGTCCGCCGGCTCCCGTTCGCCACCATGGGGTCGATCAAGGTCCACCCTGATAGGGGGTTGACCGAGAGGGGTCAGATGTGGACGGCGCCCCCGGACGCGTCCGCGTTCTCACCACGCTTGGTGAAGGCCGCGACCAGGGCCGCGACCGCCGAGACGACGGCGGCCACGGTGAAGGCGAGGCCCATCCCTGACACGAAGGTGTCATGCGCGACGGCCGTGATCTTGCCCGCGACCTCCGGCGGAGTGCCCTTGGGAACGGGGGCGATACCGACCTCGACGGCGTCCGACGCCTTGGACTCCGCCCCCTCGGGCATCGGCGGCAGCCCGGCGTCCGCCCACTTCTCCGGCAGCGCGCTGTCCACCCGGCCCGCCATGACCGCGCCCAGGACGGCCGTACCGAGGCTGCCGCCGACCTGCATCGCGGCCTGCTGGAGACCGCCGGCGACACCGGCGTGCTGGATCGGGGCGTTGCCGACGATGACCTCGGTGGCGCCGACCATGACCGGGCCGAGGCCGAGGCCCAGCAGGGCGAACCACACGGCCATCTCGAGGCCGCCGCTGTTCACGTCCAGCCGGGACATGCCGAACATCGCCACGGCGGTGATCGCCATGGCGATCACCAGCGGCGTCCGCGGCCCGAACTTGGTGATCAGCGCACCGGCCAGCGGCGAGGCGACGATCATCATCGCGGTGAGCGGCAGCAGCCGCAGCCCGCTGTCGACGGGGCTCATCCCGTGCACGTTCTGGAGATAGAAGGTGACGAAGAACAGCCCGCCCATGAAGCCGAAGGCCATCAGCACCATCAGCACGGTGCCCGCGCTCAGCGGCACCGAGCGGAACATGCTGAGCGGCAGCAGCGGCTCCGCCGTCCGGTTCTCCCAGAAGACGAAGACGGCGAAGCAGACCGCCGACAGGCCCAGGAAGAGCAGCGTGCGCTGGTCGCCCCAGTGCCAGTCGGCGGCGTTGATCAGCGCCCAGATCAGGCAGAACATCGCACCGGACAGCAGCACGATGCCGGGGATGTCGAAGGACCGCGGCGCCTTCTCGGCGCGGTGGTCCACCAGGAGCAGCAGCCCGAGGACCACGGCCAGCACGCCGACGGGCGCGTTGATGAAGAAGACCGACTGCCAGTTGACGTGCTCGACGAGCAGTCCGCCGACGATGGGCCCGGCGGCGGTGGATGCGCCGATCACCGCACCCCAGATGCCGATGGCCATGTTGAGCTTCTCGGCGGGGAAGGTGGCGCGCAGCAGCCCGAGCGCCGCGGGCATCAGCAGCGCGCCGCACAGACCCTGCAGCACCCGGAACGCCACGACGAGCGACACCTCGCCGGAGAAGCCGATGGCGGCCGAGGAGAGGGCGAAGCCGACGACGCCGATGAGGAAGGTCTGCCGGTGGCCGAAGCGGTCACCCAGTTTGCCGGCCGTGATCAGCGCGACGGCGAGGGCCAGCAGATAGCCATTGGTGATCCACTGCACATCGGCGAGCGAGGCGCCGAGGTCCTTCTGGATGGCCGGGTTGGCGATGGCGACGATCGTGCCGTCGAGGGCGACCATCGTCACGCCGAGGGCGACGGTGAGGAGCGTCAGCCATGGATGACCCCGAAGCCCCTTCGGGGCATCGGCTATGGGAGGTTCCGACGCCGAATCGGCGACGGTGGTCGAAGAGGTCATGACCGGAGGCTAATGTCAGCGTCTGACAATTGACAAACCGATTCATCCGCCGGTAACTGACGTTTTTGTCACAGGTATCCTGAGCAGCCGCAACGCGGCCCCACACCGGTAGAAAGTGAGCCGATAGGTGACGACGGACGAGGCAGTGGCGGGCACGACGACGCCGCCACCGGCCGGGCTGCGCGAGCGCAAGAAGCAGCGGACGCGAAGCGCCCTGGTGCGCTCCGCACTGGAGTTGTTCACCCGTCAGGGATACGAGCGGACGACGGTCGACGAGATCGCCGAGGCGGTCGAGGTCTCCCAGCGCACCTTCTTCCGGTACTTCGCCAACAAGGAGGAGGTCGCCTTCGCGAGCCAGGAGTCGGCCGAGTGCCACTTCTTCGCCGCCCTGTGCGGACGCCCCGTGGGCGAGGCGCCGCTGGCCGCGCTGCGCGGCGCGGTCCTCGACGCCTGGGGGAACATCGGGGAGGCCATCGAGCAGCTGGTGCCGCCCGAGCTCCATATGCGGATGTACCGGTTGATCGAGTCCACGCCGAGCCTGCTCGCGGTCCATCTGCGCCGCACCGCGGAGATGGAGGAGCGGCTGGCGCGCGAGATCGCCCGCCGCGAGGGGCTGGACATCGACGCCGATCCGCGGCCGCGGCTGGTGGTCGCGATGTTCGGCGGGGTGATCCGGGTGGCCGGGAAGCTGTGGACCGAGGGCGAGGAGGACAGCGTCGTCACATTGCGAGACCTCACCGCGTTCCATCTTGATTACGTGGGTCCCACCCTCGCCGAGAAATGGGATAAATAGCATCAATTCCGGCATAGCTCCCAAGCATTCCCGCCTTCAAACGTGATATGAATCACGGGATTTGGCACGCGGCGCCGCGCTTCTCCTAGGGTGTCCCGCGGTGACTTCCTTCTCGGAGCTCGGCTCCCCCTCCCCCGGTTCCACCGCCTGGCGCGCCCTGCTCGCGCTCGCGGTGGTCTTCGTCCTCCTCGCCACCACCGGCTGGACGGCCATACGGAGCCACAGGGGAGCCCAGGACGCGCTCTCCGTGTCAATGGACGCCTGGCGCCACGGATCGCTCGGCGGCCGCGCGCTGCCCGACCCGTACGGCTCACCGCGCATCCTCGGCCGCTGGTTCGACTCGCTCACCAAGGCCCAGACGGACCGGGTGGTGCGGCGCTATCCGCTGGCCGTGGGCAATCTCAACGGCGCGCCGGTGGCTCTGCGCTACCGCGCCAACCGCGTCGCCCTGTTCAAGGCGCGCGCCGATGAGCGCAAGCGGATGCACGACCCCCGGCTCACCCCGATGGGCCGCTCGGACGCGACACGCCGGATGCACCGCTACGAGGACCTGCTGGGCGCCGGGCGGCAGATCCTCTCCTTCGACCCCTCGGGCGCCGGCCGGGCCGCCGAGGTCTTCGGCGACCTCGCCCACGCCAACCGGGTCTCGATCGTGGTGCCGGGCGTGGACACCGACATCCTGACGTTCCAGAAGACCGAGCGCCCGTACACCGCCACGGTGGGAATGGCCCGCGCGCTCTACGACAACGAGCGGGCCGACGCCCCGGACACCAAGACCGCCGTCATCGCCTGGGCCGACTACACCACCCCGGCCGGGATCGGCATGGACGCGGCCACCGGGAAGCTGGCCGCCCAGGGCGCGGTGCGGCTGCGTGCGCTGGTCAACGCGCTGCCCTCGCTCTCCCGGGTCTCGCTGATGTGCCACAGCTACGGCTCGGTGGTGTGCGGGGTCGCCGCCCGCGATCTGCCGCCCAAGGTCACCGATATCGCGGTGGCCGGCAGCCCCGGGATGCGCGCCGGCCATGTCTCCGATCTGGGCACCAGCGCCCGGGTGTGGGCGATGCGCGACTCCGGCGACTGGATCGAGGACATTCCGCATCTGGAGTTCGGCGGGCTCGGCCACGGCGCGGACCCGGTCTCCTCCGGCTTCGGCGCCCGGGTGCTGGCCGCGGACGGCGCGGATGGACACGCCGGATATTTCGAACCGGGCACGACCAGCCTGGACAACTTCGCGCGAGTGGGAATCGGTGCTGTCCAGTCCGTGAGCTGCGGCGACGGCGACGACTGCACCGCGGGGCTACGCTGACGCCCGGCATAAACACCGGAAACTCTAGTGACGCGCGTAGTCTCAAAGGGGGACGGGCGGGCCACCGCCGCATACGATGAGCCGCATGGGTGATGTGCTGGCCGGTTTTCAGACCGTCTGGGAGTTCGACACCGACTCCATGCTCATCCGCTTCGAACGGGGAATCCGCACGCCGAAGCTGCTCCAGGCGCTCGGCGAACGCCGCATCCCCTTCGAGGCGCTGTCCGGGGTGGAGCTCGCTGTGGGCAAACGCGGAACGGTGGTGCTGCGCGCCGTGCCCAGACCGGGCGCCGACCCATTGATGGACGCCGCCGACGGCCAGCTCAAGGAGGCGTACGACCCGTACCGCCTGGTGCTGCCTGCCGAGCGGGAGACCCTCGCCGACTACTACGCCGAGCGGATACGCGAGTCCCTCGGCCCCGAGGCGGACACCGCGGCCGAGGCACATCTGGTGACCGTGCCCCCGGCGCCGCTGTCCTTCAAGGCGTACGACGGCAAGGCGTCGTTCGACGGCAAGGCCATCTCCTTCCGCTGGTTCTGGACCGGCGCCTCCTCGGAGAAGTGGAAGGTCGGGGACCAGCGCTTCCGGATCGACGAACTCACCGGTGTGGAGTGGCGTTCGCCGGAGAGCCGGGGCTCGGGGGGCACCGCACCCAAGGAGGGCTCCGCCAAGGCCGGTGCCGCCGAAGGGGGTTCGGCCAAGGACGGCACGGCCAGGAACGGCACCGGCAAGGTCGCCCCCAAGGGCGGTGGCCACGGCTATCTGCGGCTGCTGCGGCGCTCCGCCGAGGACCAGCCCGCCGCCCGCCCCGACCGGGACCCGGCGGCCGTCGTCTTCGGGATGGGCTACGGCCTCGTCCACCAGTCGCTGCCGTTCGCCGCGGCCGTCCTGGAGGCCATACGGGCCTCCTCCCCCGTGCCGTGCGCCGAGGGCGCCCACGCCCCGAACCGGGCCGCCGCCCCGCGCCGCGACCCCGCCGACATCGCCGAGCGCATCCGTCACCTGGGCGAGCTGCACACGGCCGGGCTGCTGACCGACGACGAATTCAGCGCTAAGAAGGCCGAGCTGCTGGCGGAGCTGTAAGTGTCCGGTTCCTCCTCCGCACCGGCCGGCGAGGCCGCCGGCGCCTCATCGACCGCCGCATCCTCCACCGCGCACGAGAGCCTGCCCAAGGCCGCCCGGCGGCAGGCGGGCGGTCTCGCCCGGGCCCTGGTGACCCCCAGCTATCCGGCGACACCGCTGTTCGCCCAGTCGCCCAGGAGCTGGCTGCGCAGGGTGCCGTACGGCGTGGCGATGATCCTCACCACGATCCTGGTCCCCACCACCGCCCAGATGCTCTCCCATGACTACGGGGTGGGCGGCGGCGTCGCCACGCTGCTCGGCATCGTCCAGGGCAGCCCGCTGCTGCTGTCCGTCACCCGCCCCCTGCAGGCGTGGTGGATCGTCTTCCTCTCCGATCTGGTCTCCGCCCTGGTGGTGCTCGGCACCGCGGACCACCTGGAGAACCGGGTGTGGCCCTGGCTGCCGGGCGCCATCATCGGCTACCTCTTCCTGCTGCTCGCCCTCGCGCTGCGCGAACCGCGCCGCACCCTGGTGGCGGTGTGGCTGGTCACCGGCACCGCCGGACTGGCGCTCGGCATGGCCTTCCCGGACAAGAGCAACGGCAGCAATGTGGTGCTGTTCGTGCTCAGCGGCGTGGTGCTGCTCGTCGCCGGGGCGCTGCGCGAGCGCGGGGACGCCCAGCGGCGGCTTGCCGAGCAGGAGACGATCAGCGAGGCCGAACGGGCCCATCGCACCCTGCTGGAGGAGCGCACCCGGATCGCCCGTGAGCTGCACGATGTGGTCGCCCACCACATGTCGGTGATCACCGTGCAGGCGGACAGCGCCCCGTACCGGATCGGCGGGCTGCCGTCCGAGGCGGAGCGGGAGTTCTCCACCATCGCCGCCACCGCCCGCGAGTCGCTCGCCGAAATGCGGCGGCTGCTGGGCGTGTTGCGCAGCGAGGAGACCCGCGGGGAGCGGGCACCGCAGCCGGGGCTGCGGCAGGTGCCCCAGCTGGTCGAGGCGACCGTACGGGCCGGGATACCGACCACGCTGACCATCGCGGACGACGTGGCCGAGCTCGAACCGCTGCCGCAGGCGGTGGGGCTGTCCGCATACCGCATCGTGCAGGAGGCGCTGGCCAATGTGGTGCGCCACGCGCCGGGCGCCGCCACCCGGGTGGCCATCTCGGCCGAGGACGGCTCGGCGCTGACCCTGCTGGTGGTCAACGGCCCGGCCCACAGCGCGCCCACCAAGCCCCTGGAGACCAGCGGCACCGGCCACGGCCTCGTCGGCATGGTCGAGCGCGTACGGCTCGTCGGCGGCATGCTCGACACCGGCCCGCTGCCCGACGGCGGCTTCCGCGTCGCGGCCCGCCTCCCCCTGGTAGACCTCGAAGAGACGGACGCGTCATGACCATCAAGGTGATCATCGTCGACGACCAGGCGATGGTGCGGGCGGGGTTCGCCGCCCTGCTCGCCGCGCAGAGCGATATCGACGTCGTCGGCGAGGCGCCGGACGGGCGGGAGGGCGTGGAGGTCAGCCGCCGCAGCCACCCCGATGTGGTGCTGATGGACGTGCGGATGCCCGAGATGGACGGGCTCGAGGCGGCCCGCCGGCTGCTGGACCCGCCGCGCGGGGTCACCCACCGGCCCAAGGTCCTGATGCTCACCACCTTCGACGTGGACGACTACGTCTACGAGGCGCTGCGCGCCGGGGCAAGCGGCTTTCTGCTGAAGGACGCCCCGCCGGCCGATCTGATCTCCGCGGTCCGGGTGGTGGCGGCGGGCGAGGCGCTGCTCGCCCCGTCCGTCACCCGCCGGCTGATCGCCGACTTCGCCCGCCAGCGCCCCGCCCCGCGCCGCGACGGCCTGGCCCTGCGGCGCAGCGGGCTGACGCCGCGTGAGACCGAGGTGCTGGAGCTGATCGCGCGGGGCCTGTCCAACCAGGAGATCGCCGAGTCGCTGGTGCTCGCGGAGCAGACGGTGAAGACCCACATCGGCCGGGTGCTGGCCAAGCTGGGGCTGCGTGACCGCGCCCAGGCGGTGATCTTCGCCTATGAGTCGGGCCTGGTGACACCGGGCGGTCAGTGACCACGGCCGGGCGGCCACCCCCTACTGGGGTATGACATCCCACTTGGCACCGGGGGGTGACGTACCGCCACCCGACACCTCTCTACCTTTCCCTCCGCCACCGACGGAACCACCGACGGAACCACTCACGGAACCACCGCCGGAACCACTGACGGAAGAGGGAAAGCCGCCGCCATGTCCCAGACGCTACGCACCAGGCACTACGCACGACGCCTGATCACCGCGGCGCTCACCATCACCGTCATGGCGGGGACGGCCGGCTGGACCGTGGCCCACGAGGAGCAGGCCATCACCGGGCCGCCGCCGGGGACCGGCGCATGGCTGGCGGACCATTCGCTGGGCGGGGCCGGACGCGAGCTGCCCGATCCGGCCACCGTCTCGCCCGCCGGGATCGCCCGGTTCTTCGACCGGCTCACCGAGGTCCAGCGGAAGGCGCTGGTCATCCGGCACCCCGAGGTGGTGGGCAATCTGGACGGGGCACCGCTGAGCCTGCGGTACGAGGCCAACACCCGGGCGATCCGGGCCGCCTGGCACAAGGAGCGGAAGGCCGACCCGAAGAGCCCGCTCGCCGAGCGTTACGCGGCGCTGCTCCGGCCCGGCCGCCAGATCCTCGCCTTCGATCCGCGCGGGCGCGGCCAGGTGGCGGAGGTGTACGGGGACTTGGCGACGGCCCGCCGCACGGCCGTGATCGTGCCCGGCTCGGACATCGACCTGGACGACTTCGACCGCACGGGCGACCCGTACGGCGCCCCGGCCGGGATGGCCCGGTCGCTGCGGGCGCGGATGGCCCAGGACGCGCCCGCGACGCCGACCGCCGTCATCGCCTGGGTCGGCTACACGACCCCGGTCGGGCTGGGCCCGGACGCCGCCACCAGTCGGCTGGCCAAGGCGGGCGCGCCCCGCCTGGACCGTTTTCTGGCCGGGCTCGCCGTGACCACCGCGGCCACCGCCGACGCCCCGCCCGCCGTCTTCTGCCACAGCTACGGCTCGGTGGTCTGCGGTCTCGCCGCCTCCGCGATGGACCGGGCCCGCGTCTCCGACCTGGTGGTGCTGGGCAGCCCGGGGATGCGCGCGGACAGCGCCGAGGCCCTGCGCACCGGGGCCCGGGTCTGGGCGGCGCGCGACCGCACCGACTGGATCCGCCGGGTGACCGGCTATGACTTCCTGGGCCTGGGTCACGGCGACGACCCGACCGATCCGTCCTTCGGCGCCCGGGTGGTCTCCTCCGAGAGCGCCCACGGGCACACCGGCTACTTCGCGCCGGGGACGGATTCGCTGCGCAACTTCTCGCGGATCGCGCTGGGGGACTTCGACGAGGTGCGGTGCGCGGGGGAGGACGGCGGCGGCCCGGGCACGGGGCCGGACTGCCGCCAGGGCCTCGTCTGACCGCTGCCCGGCCCGGCATCTGGTGGTGCCGGGTGCCGTCGGTCACCCGCCGGGCCCTGGCGCCCCGCGCTACGGCCCGACGCCCGCCATCAACACGGCGACCCCGCCCCGGCCGCCCGCCCGGCGCGTCCGACCGGTCGCGCCCGGCACCCGACGGCACCGCGCACCGGCCGCTTCCCCCACCGCGGCCCGGCGCCGCAGGCTATTCGGGGCCCGGCGCCGCAGGCTATTCGCGGCCCGCGCTCGTCGCGCTCATGTCGGCGTAGCGGGCGCCCGCCACCTGGCCCGCGATCGGCTCCAGCGCGGCTAGTTCGTCCGCGCTCAGCTCGATCCGGGTCGCGCCGGTGTTCTGCTCGATCCGGGCGCGGGTGCGGGTGCCGGGGATCGGCACCACGGCGAGCCCGTGCACCTGGGCCTGCTGCTGCACCCAGGCCAGCGCGATCTGGGCGAGGGTGGCCCCGCGCGCCTCGGCGATCTTCCGGAGCGGTTCCAGCAGCGCGGCGTTGGCGGCCGCGTTGTCGCCGGTGAAGCGGGGCTGAAGGCGGCGGAAGTCGTCCTCGCCCAGCTCCTGCTCGGCCTGGACGAAGGAGCCGGTGAGGAAGCCGCGGCCGAGCGGCGAGTACGGCACGAGGGCGACGCCCAGCTCGCGGGCGGCCGCCACCACGCTCTCCTCGATGTCGCGGCTGAACAGCGACCACTCCGACTGCACCGCCGCGATGGGGTGCACCGCGTGCGCCGCGCGCAGCTCGTTCGCCGTGACCTCGCTCAGGCCGAGGTGCTTGACCTTCCCCTCGGCCACCAGCTCGGCCATGGCGCCGACGCTCTCCTCCAGCGGCACCTCGGGGTTGCGCCGGTGCATGTAGTACAGGTCGATATGGTCCACCCCGAGGCGGCGCAGGCTGCCCTCGACGGCCTGGCGGATGTACGGGCGGTCGTTGCGTATCCGCTGGCGGCCGAACGGGTCGCTCTCGTCGCGCTCGATGGCGAACTTGGTGGCCAGGGTGATCCGGTCCCGGTTGGCCCGGACGAAGGGGGAGATGAACTCCTCGTTCCGCCCGAAGCCGTAGACATCGGCGGTGTCGAAGAGCGTGACGCCCAGCTCCAGGGCCCGCTCCAGCGTGGCCCGCGCCTCCGCCTCGTCGTGGGTCGGTCCGTAGGCCCAGCTCATGCCCATGCAGCCCAGGCCCTGGACGCCGACCTCGGGTCCGCCGGTCCCCAGGCCGACGGTCGCGATGGTCTCGTTGGTGCTGTCGCTCATACGGGGTCAAACCTCTCCGACGCCCTCCGGGCGTCAGCGTAGACATCGATCTTGAAGTCGAGGACTTCGAGCGTGCTCTGGAGCTCGGCGATCCGCTCCCGCACGTTCTCGCGGTGCGTGGTCAGCAGTTCCTCACGCTCGGGGAAGGTGTGCTCGCCCTCCCGCACCAGCTCGGCGTAGCGGACCATGTCCGCGACCGGCATCCCGGTCAGCCGCAGCTTGCCGACGAGGTCGAGCCAGTCCAGGTCGCGGTTGGTGAAGCGGCGCTGGCCGGTGTGCGTACGGTCCACATGCGGCATCAGCCCGATCCGCTCGTACCAGCGCAGGGTGTGCGCCGTCAGCCCGGTGTGGGCGACGACCTCACTGATCGAGTATCGGTCCTGTCCGGTGGGCCGGGGGTGGCCGACCCTCCCCGCGCAGTTCTTCCGCGCCTTCACCGGGGCGCTCTCCATCACGGTCATGCCGATTCACCTCTCGCAGGTCGCGGATCCGCACACCTCGTCGACGTCTTCAACGCTATTGACTTCGAGTGCACTCCAAGCAAGCGGAGATTTGGGGGAACCT
>NZ_JAAAYH010000325.1:0-10454 GCF_018035285.1 Streptomyces sp. MK37H
TCCAGGCGGGCCACCTCCTTCTCGTCGAGCGTCAGCCCGACCGCCGCGACCGCGTCCTCCAGGTGGCGGGTCTTCGTGGCGCCGACGATCGGCGCGGTGACCGCGGGCCTGCTGAGCAGCCATGCCAGCGCGACCTGGACCGGGGACACCCCGCGTTCCCCGGCGATCGCGCGGGTGGCGTCCACGATGGAGAAGTCCGCGTCCGCGTACCACCTCTCCACCAGCGGATCGTTGCCCGCCCGGACCGTCTGCCCGGTGCGGTCCCGGTCGCGGGTGCCCGCCAGCAGCCCGCGCGCCAGCGGGCTCCAGGGGATGACGCCCACGCCCTGGTCCAGGCAGAGCGGGTTCATCTCCCGCTCCTCCTCGCGGTAGAGCAGGTTGTAGTGGTTCTGCATCGAGACGAACCGGGTCCAGCCGTGCGCCTCGGCGATGTGCTGGGCCTTGGCGAACTGCCAGGCGTACATGGAGGACGCGCCGATGTACCGGGCCTTTCCGGCCCGCACCACATCGTGCAGCGCCTCCATCGTCTCCTCGAGCGGTGTCTCGTGGTCGAAGCGGTGGATCTGGTAGAGATCCACATGGTCGGTGCCCAGCCGCCGCAGCGAGGCGTCGATGCCCGCCATGATGTGCTTGCGGGACAGACCGCGGTCGTTGGGGCCCTCGCCCATCGGGTTGTAGACCTTCGTGGCCAGGACGTAGTCGTCGCGGCTGGGGAAGAGCTCCCGCAGCAGCTCACCGGTGATCTCCTCGCTGCGGCCCACCGAGTACATGTCGGCGGTGTCGAAGAAGGTCACCCCCTCCTCGGCCGCCCGCCGCACGATCGGCCGTGCGTCGTCGATGTCCAGCTGCCAGGGCCGGTGCTCGGGGCTGCCGTAGCTCATCATGCCCAGGCAGATCCGCGACACCTTGACGCCCGACGCGCCCAGCCGTACGTACTCCATGCGTCTGCTCCTCCTGCTCGTCCGCCCGTTCGGCCGCCCCGTCACAGCAGACCACCCCGGCCGCCGGATGTCAGCCCGGTGTGACGAAACCGCTTTCGTACGCGGCGATCACCGCCTGGGTGCGGTCCCGAACGCCCAGTTTGGTGAGCACCGCCCCCACATGTGTCTTGACGGTGGCCGGGCCCACCGCCATCCGGGCCGCGATCTCCGAGTTGGACAGCCCGTCGGTCATCAGCCGCAGCACCACGGCCTCCCGCTCGGAGAGCCGCTCGCGCAGCGCCCGCGCCGTCGCCTCGCGGTCCGGGCCGCGGGCGGCCGCGTGCTCGGCGGCCAGCGCCCGCACCGCGGCCGGGAACAGCAGCGAATCGCTGCGCGCCACCACCCGCACCGCCTGCACCAGCTCCGCCGCGCGGGCCCGCTTGAGCAGGAAGCCGCTGGCCCCGGCGCGCAGCGCGTCGTACACATAGCTGTCGTTCTCGAACGTCGTCACCACGATGACGCGCGGCGGGTCCGGCACGGTGCCCAGGATCCGCTCGGTGGCGCGGATGCCGTCCACATCGGGCATCCGGACATCCATCAGCACCACGTCCGGGCGCAGTTCACGGACCACCGGCACGGCCTCGGCGCCGCTTCCGGCCTCGCCCACGACCTCCAGGTCCGGCTCGCTGGAGAGGATCGCGCGCAGCGCGGTGCGCACCATCCGCTCGTCGTCGACGAGCACGATGCGCAAGGGGGACGGCGGGGTGCTCACCGGGACGCCTCCACCGGGAGCCGGACCGTGAGCCGCCAGACGCCGTCCACGGTGTCCCAGGCGCAGGTGCCGCGCAGCAGGGTGACCCGCTCGGCGATGCCGCGCAGCCCGCGGCCGCCGCCGGCGGTCCGTGCCCTGGTGGTTCCGTCCACCGGGTTCTCCATCGTGATCTCCACCTTCTTCAGGTCCTCGGCGATCCGGAGCCGCACCGGCACCCGGCCCGCGTGGCGCAGCGCGTTGCTGAGCCCTTCCTGGACGATGCGGTACGCCTCGCGGGAGACCACGGGCGGCAGCCGGTCCAGCGTGCCCGGGGCCGTCAGCTCGACGGCGACGCCCGCGGCCCGGGTGCGGGCGAGCAGCCCGTCCAGGTCCATCAGAGTGGGGGAGGGGGCGTGGGCCGGGGCGGCCTCCCCTTCCCGTAACAGACCCAGCACGCTGTCGAGTTCGCCGACCGCGTCCCGGGTGGTCTCCTCGATGGCCGCCAGCGCCTCCCGGGCGAAGTCCGGATCGGAGTCGAGGACCTTACGGGCCGCGCTCGCCTGGAGGGTCACCGCGCTCAGCGCATGGCCGACCGAGTCGTGCAGCTCACGGGCGAGCCGGTTGCGGGAGGCCAGCCGGGCGGCCCGCCGCTCGGCGGCGGCGAGCCGCTCGGCGGGGGCCGGTCCGAGCAGCGCGGGCGCACAGCGGGCCAGCAGCGCCCCGGCGGTCGCGGCGAGCCCCATGAGCAGGGCCAGCAGCGCCACCCCGGCCAGGGGCGCCAGCGCGGTGGGGGTCGAGGCGAAGGCGTGCGGCCAGTCCAGGCCGTCGGCGTACGAAGCGTCGGTGAACGGCAGCGCGACCAGCAGCGCCGAGGCGGGCAGCAGGGACAGGAAGAGCCCGCTGACCAGCCCACCGATGGCCAGGTGCAGCCCGTACCAGAGCGATGTGCGGGCACGCGCGTCCCACGACCCGGCGGGCCCGGCCGCGAGTTCGGCGGACTCCGGCAGCCCGCACAGCGAGCGCGCGGCGGTGGCCTCCAGGGGGCGTACGAGCGGCAGGAGCGCGGTCGGCGCGGCCAGCGGCAGGGCCGAGGCGAAAGTGACGAGTTGCCAGCGCAGGGAGGTGAAGGGATCGGCGCCCCGGACCAGCATCGCGAAGACCACGGCGGTCAGCAGGTAGTACGGCATCAGCAGGGCGCCGCCGAGCACCAGATGGACCCAGCGCAGCTGGGCCCGGCGGCCGACCACCGCACGGACCGCCCGCCGCCACCACGCCCCGGTCACCGGGCGTGGCGTTCCGCCGCGCGACCGGCGGAGCCGCGCTCGCGGAAGAAGCGCCCGCCGGCCGTGAGGACGAGCAATCCGACGGTCATCTGCACAGCGTAGGTCAGATTCATCAGCGCGGTCGGCTCCTTGGCGGCGCTCTGGGCGGTCAGCCCGGTCATCAGGAGCCAGCCACCCCAGCAGGCCAGCGCCGCCGAGCCGACCCAGGCCAGGCCCAGTGGCAGGGCGAGGCGCACCGGGCGCCCGGCGCGGAAGGCGACCATGAGCACGCCGACGACGGTGACCAGCGCGAACAGCACGTACACGCCCTCCAGGACGGCGAAGTCGCCGCCGCGGTCCTGGGCCCGCTCCCGGTTCAGCCCGGTGTCCGAGCCCGCGGCCCACAGCAGATGGACGGTGGCGGGCACCGCGGTGAGCAGGGCGATGACGACGGCGACCGGTCGCCGGAGGGCACGGTCCGGCCCCTGGGCGGGCAGATCGGCGATCCGGCCGCGCCACAGATGGCCCCAGCGGCGGCGCGCGTACAGCACGAACAGGCCGCCCAGGGCCAGCCCCTGCACGATGAACCCCCCGTAGACCATCCCGAAGACCCACTCGGCCAGGAACGTCTCGCCCGATCCGGACGACCGGCTCCCTTCCCCGCCGTCGAAGCCCAGCGCCCTGGCCGCCAACTGGGCCGGGAATCCGGTCATGATGGGCGCGAGCAGGCCGCAGGCCGCCCATGCGGGCAGGGCCGTCAGCCAGGCCGGTGCCCGCAGCCCCCAGGGGCGGGTGAGCAGCAGGGCGAGGGCGACCACGGCGGCGTCCATGAGCACCGACAGGCCGTTGACGACGGCCATCAGCGTCT
This sequence comes from Streptomyces sp. MK37H, assembly GCF_018035285.1. Lineage (NCBI taxonomy): Bacteria > Bacillati > Actinomycetota > Actinomycetes > Kitasatosporales > Streptomycetaceae > Streptomyces > Streptomyces sp. MK37H. The sequence continues at coordinate 3,802 of NZ_JAAAYH010000325.1, forward strand.
GCCGGCCCGGGTCGCGCAGCTCGCTGCCCTCGGGGATGCCGACGTGACTGCCCGCCACCCAGGCGACCTTGAGACCGATATAGGGGAGACAGGCGAGGATCGCGACGGCCCGCAGGATCCGCGCGGCGGAGTCACCGGGTGCGGGTGCGGAGCACGTGCCGGGGAGGGTCTGGGTCATGGCCACCAGCCTCCCGGCGCCGCGGGCGCCGCGCGTCACCCCGCCCGACGATCCCCCTCCGCCGCGCGGCGGAGGGGCCCGTCCTCCCGTGGGTCAGAGGCGGCGCGTCGCGAGGGTGAGCCGGTCCCGGGCGTCGAACAGGGCGTCCTTGATCATCTGCTCATGGGTGGGGGTGAGCCGGGCCACCGGCACCGAGCAGCTGATGGCGTCGCGCGAGGGGGTGCGGTACGGGATGGCGATGCCGAAGCAGCGCAGGCCCAGGGTGTTCTCCTCGCGGTCCACCGCGTACCCCTGCTCCCGGATGAGGTGCAGCTCTTCGATCAGCTTCTCGCGGTCGGTGATGGTGTGCTCGGTGAGCTGGCTCAGCGTCTCCGGCAGCAGCTTGCGCACCTGCTCGTCGGAGTACGTGGCCAGCAGCGCCTTGCCCAGCGAGGTGGAGTGGGCGGGCAGCCGGCGGCCGACGCGGGTGAAGGGGCGCAGATAGTGCTGCGACTGCCGGGTGGCGAGATAGACGACATTGGTGCCGTCGAGCCGGGCGAGGTGGATGGTCTCGGTGGTGTCGTCCGAGAGCCGGTCCAGGGTGGGGCGGGCGGCGGCCACGACCTCGTCGCCGTCGATGTAGGAGGTGCCGACGAGGAGGGCGCGCACCCCGATCCCGTAGCGGGTGCCGGTGGCGTCCGTCTCCACCCAGCCGAGCTCCACCAGGGTGCGCAGCAGCATGTAGAGGCTCGACTTGGGATAGCCCACGGCCTCCTGGACCGCGGCGAGGCTGTGCATCCCGGGCCGCCCGGCGAAGAACTCCAGCAGTTCGACCGTGCGGACCGCCGATTTGACCTGGGCCCCGCCTGTCTCGGCAGCTGACATCGCCTTGACCCCTCTGTTCGACCAGCCATAGAGTCCCGAGGGGAAATTCATCACCCGGGACAGCGTTCAGCATATCGAACACCGTCGATGTGTGAGACGCAAGCAGCGGTAACACCACAGCAGGAGGAATCCGCGGTGTCAGCACCAGTGTGGAGCGTCGACCCCCGAACCGGAAAGCAGCGCGAGCAGGTAGCGGTCGAAGCCACGGCGGAGGAGGTCGACCGCGTGGTGCGCGCGGCCCACGCCGCCCGCGGCTCCCTGGCCGACCGTGCGGTGCGCGCCGCCCTGCTGCGCACCGCCGCCGATCTGCTCGACGAGGCCCGTGACCAGCTGGTCGAGGCCGCCGACGCGGAGACCGCCCTCGGCCCCGCCCGGCTCACCGGTGAACTCGCCCGCACCACCTACCAGCTGCGGTCGTTCGCGACCATCGTGGACGAGGGCGCCTTCCTCGACGTCCGCATCGACCACGCCGACGCCACCCAGACCCCGCCCTGGCCCGATCTGCGCCGCTACAAGCTGCCGCTCGGCGTCGTCGCCGTCTACGCCGCCAGCAACTTCCCGCTCGCCTTCTCCGTGCCCGGCGGGGACACCGCGAGCGCCCTCGCCGCGGGCTGCCCGGTGATCGTCAAGGCCCACCCCGACCACCCCGCCACCTCCGAGGTGGCCGCCTCCGCGCTGCGCCGCGCCGCCGAGCGGGTGGGGGTGCCCGCCGATGTGATCGCGGTGGTGCACGGCTTCGACGCAGGGCTGGAGCTGGTCAAGCACCCGCTGATCGCCGCCGCCGGGTTCACCGGCTCGGTCCGCGGTGGCCGCGCCCTGCACGACGCGGCGGCCTCCCGGCCGGTGCCGATCCCCTTCCACGGCGAACTGGGCAGCCTCAACCCGGTCGTGGTCACCGAGGCCGCGGCCGCCGAGCGCGGCGACCAGATCGGCGCCGGGCTCGCGGGCTCCATGACGCTGGGCGTCGGCCAGTTCTGCACCAAGCCCGGCTTTGTGCTGGCCCCGGCCGGCCCGGCGGGCGACGGCCTGCTGAAGTCCCTCACCGACGCGGTCAGCAACACCGACGCCGGGGTCCTGCTCGACCACCGGATGCGGGACAACTTCGTCGCCGGGATCAAGGAGCGCGTCGAGCTGTCGGACGTGGAGGCCCCGGTCACCCCCGGCTCCGGCGGTGAGCACACGGTCAGCGCGGGCTTCCTGACCGTCCCCGCGCGGCGGCTCGTCGAGGGCGGCCCGCACGATGTGCTGCTGGAGGAGTGCTTCGGCCCGGTGACCGTCGTGGCGCGGTACGAGAGCGACGACGAGATCAGCGCGGTGCTCGGGCGGCTTCCGGGCAACCTCACCGCCACCGTCCACCTCTCCGCCGCCGAGGGCGAGGGCACCGAGGGCCGGGCCGGTGAGCTGATCGCCGAGCTCACCCCGCTGGCCGGCCGGGTCCTGGTCAACGGCTGGCCGACCGGTGTCGCGGTCGCCCCCGCCCAGCACCACGGCGGCCCCTACCCGGCCACCACCTCCACCTCCACCTCGGTCGGCGGCACCGCCATCGAGCGCTGGCTGCGGCCGGTCGCGTACCAGGACACCCCGGCCGCCCTGCTGCCGCCGGAGCTGCGCGACGAGAACCCGCTGGAGCTGCCGCGGCGGATCAACGGCGTCCGGGAGCAGCACGCCTGACCCCCCGGAACGGCGGCTCGGCCGCCGGACCCGCGGACCTGACCCGCGCGTCCGGCGGCCGATTCGCGTCGGCGTTCACCCGGGCGCCACGTAAGCCATCAGAATCGCCGCTGGTCAGCGGGTATGTATAAGGATCGCTTGAAGGCATCCGACACGGAAACGCGATGGACGCCGGGGTGCGCCCGTCCCATAGTGGATGGACATGGAGAGCCTGGCGGGCGCCGAATTCGCGCCACACACGACATATCTCACCACCGCGTCCAGCGGTCTGATCCCCGCACGTTCCGTAGCCGCCGTGAAGGCGGTCCTCGACGGCTCGGCCGCCGGACAGCCCATCGTCGACGTGTCCTTCGAGGCGGTCGAGGCGAGCCGCGCCGTCTACGCCCGGCTCGTCGGCCTACCGGCCCGGCGCGTCGCGGCCGGCAGCTCGGTCGCCGTGTACGCGGGGATGATCGCGACCTCGCTGCCGCCCGGGGCCGAAGTCCTGGTGGCCGACGGCGACTTCAGCTCGCTGGTCAACCCCTTCGCTGTCCGCGGCGACCTCAAGCTGCGCATCGTGCCGCTGGAGGAGATCGCGGAGGCGGTACGGCCCGGTACGGCGCTGGTGGCCGTGAGCGCGGTCCAGTCGGCGGACGGGCGGATCGCCGATCTCGCCGCCATCCGGGACGCCGCCCGGGCACACGGGGCCCGCACGCTGGTGGACATCAGCCAGGCGGCCGGCTGGTTCCCGGTGAACGCCGCCGAGGCCGACTACACGGTCTGCGTGGCCTACAAGTGGCTGATGTGCCCGCGCGGGGCCGCCTTCCTGACCGTGCCCGAGGACCTCGGCGAACTCACCCCCGTCTTCGCGGGCTGGGTCGCGGGCGAGAAGCCCTGGGACAGCTGCTACGGCCCGGTGGAGGAACTCGCCCACTCCGCACGGCGCTTCGACGAGAGCCCGAGCGTGTACGCGTACGTCGCGGCCCGGCACTCCCTCGCGCTGATCGAGGAGCTGGGCACCGAGGCCATCGCCGCCCATGACCGCGCGCTCGCCGACCGCTTCCGGGAGGGGGTCATCTCGCTCGGCCACCAGCCCGTGGCCGCCCCGGGCTCGGCCATCGTCTCCGTACCGGGCCTGGGCGGCGCCGCGTCCCGGCTGGCGGAGGCGGAGGTGCATGTCTCGGCGCGGGCCGGCAACCTCCGCGCCTCCTTCCACCTGTACAACACCGCGGCCGATGTGGACCGGCTGCTGGAGAAGCTGTCCGGCTGAGCAGGTCCGGTCCCGCTACGGGGGACTCGCGGCACAAAAATCTGAGGGAAGCCGGGGGACTCCGGCTTCCCTCAGATCACGGACGTCACGTCAGCGCACGGCGGTCATCACCGTACGGGCGTGAAGTCCCTCGCACCGATGAACTCCGGCCGGCGGACCGGCGCGGCGAACGGCTCGACCGCCGTGTTCTCCACGCTGTTGAACACGATGAACACATTGCTGCGGGAGTACGGCGTGATGTTGTCGCCGGACCCGTGCATGCAGTTGCAGTCGAACCACGTCGCCGACCCGGCCTGGCCGGTGAACAGCTTGATGCCGTGCTTGTCGGCGAAGCCGGTGAGGGCCTCGTTCGACGGGGTGCCGGCGTCCTGCATCTGCAGCGACCGCTTGTAGTTGTCCTTCGGCGTGGCTCCTTCACAGCCGAGGAAGGTGCGATGCGAGCCCGGCATGATCATCAGGCCGCCGTTGGTGTCGAAGTTCTCGGTCAGGGCGATCGAGACCGACACGGTCCGCATGTTCGGCAGACCGTCCTCGGCATGCCAGGTCTCGAAGTCCGAGTGCCAGTAGAAGCCCGAGGCCCCGAAACCCGGCTTGACGTTGATCCGGCTCTGGTGGACGTAGACGTCCGAGCCCAGGATCTGCCGCGCGCGACCCACCACCCGCGGGTCGCGCACCAGGTTCGCGAAGACCTCGCTGATCCGATGCACCTCGAACACCGACCGTACGTCCCTGGACTTCGGCTCGATGATCGAGCGTTCGTCGGCGCGCACGTCCGGGTCGGTGACCAGCCGGTCCAGTTCGGCGCGGTACACCGCGACCTCATCCGGAGTGATCAGCTGGTCGATCGCCAAGAAGCCGTCGCGATCGAAATCGCTCAGCTCGGACGGTTGCAGCGGCCCCGGAGCCCCGGGCTCGGACCACACCACCGGGTCCACGCGTGGTGTGGCCACCTCCACGGCACCACGGGTCGGGTACAAGTCAGTGACCGTGGTCATCGGATCATGCCTCCTCGGTCTCGGTGATCAGCGGGTATACGCCGTTCTCATCATGGTCCTCCCGTCCGGTGATCGGCGGGTTGAAGACACAGACGCACCGGAAGTCGGTCTTGGGGCGCATTGTGTGCTTCTCGTGCCCGTTCAGCAAGTACATGGTGCCGGGCGTGATCCAGTGCTTCTCACCGGTCTCGTCGTTGGTCAGCTCGGCCTCACCCTCGACGCACAGCACCGCCTCGATGTGGTTGGCGTACCACATCGACGTCTCGGTGCCCGCGTAGAGGATGGTCTCGTGGAGCGAGAAGCCGACGCCCTCCCGGGCGAGCACGATGCGCTTGCTCTCCCAGGTGCCGGACTTGGACTTGATGTGCCTCTCGGTGTCCTCGATGTCCTTGAAGGATCGGACGATCACGGTGAGTTCTTGCCTCTCTCTTCTCTGCGGTGCGGGAGGGTTATGCGGTCTCGCGGACCGCACGGGCGAGGGTCCGCAGCCCCTCGTCCAGTTCTTCGGGGGAGATCGTCAGCGCGGGCAGCAGCTTGACGACCTCGCTCTCGGGACCGGAGGTCTCGACCAGCAGGCCGAGTTCGAAGGCGCGCTTGCAGACGGCCGAGGCGCGCGGCTTGTCCTCGAACTCGAGGCCCCACACCAGGCCACGGCCGCGGAAGTGGGTGCCGGACTGCTCCTCGCAGATGGCGCGCAGGGCCTGCTCGACCTGCTCGCCGCGGGCGAGGGTCTGCTTCTCCATCTGGCCGTCCGCCCAGTAGGTGTCCAGGGTGGCGGCGGCGGTGACGAACGCGGGGTTGTTGCCGCGGAACGTGCCGTTGTGCTCGCCGGGCTCCCAGATGTCCAGCTCGGGCTTGAAGAGGGTGAGCGACATCGGCATGCCGTAGCCGCTGATGGACTTGGAGACGGTCACGATGTCCGGGGTGATGCCCGCCTCCTCGAAGGAGAAGAAGGCGCCGGTACGGCCGCAGCCCATCTGGATGTCGTCGACGATCAGCAGCATGTCCTGGCGCTCGCACAGCTCGGCCAGGGCGCGCAGCCACTCGGGCCGGGCCACGTTGATGCCGCCCTCGCCCTGCACGGTCTCGACGATCACGGCGGCGGGCTGGTTGAGCCCGGAACCCTGGTCCTCCAGCAGCCGCTCGAACCACAGGAAGTCCTCGACCGTGCCGTCGAAGTAGTTGTCGAACGGCATCGGGGTGCCGTGGACCAGCGGGATGCCCGCACCGGCGCGCTTGAAGGCGTTGCCGGTCACGGCCAGCGAGCCCAGCGACATGCCGTGGAAGGCGTTGGTGAAGGAGACGATCGACTCGCGGCCCTTGACCTTACGGGCCAGTTTGAGCGCGGCCTCGACCGCGTTGGTGCCGGTCGGGCCCGGGAACATGACCTTGTAGGGCAGGTCGCGCGGCCGCAGGATGTTGTTCTGGAACGACTCGAGGAACGCGCGCTTGGCCGTGGTGGACATGTCCAGGCCGTGGGTGACGCCGTCACGCTCGATGTAGTCGATCAGCGCCCGTTTCAGCACCGGGTTGTTGTGGCCGTAGTTGAGCGACCCGGCTCCGGCGAAGAAGTCCAGGTAGGTGTGGCCGTCCTCGTCGTACATGTGGCTGCCCTGCGCGCGGTCGAAGACAGCAGGCCAACCGCGGCAGTAGCTGCGCACCTCCGACTCCAGGGCCTCGAAGACGCTCAGGGCGG
>NZ_JAAAYH010000326.1:0-10408 GCF_018035285.1 Streptomyces sp. MK37H
GCCCGCCCGCCGCCGGCTGCGCATGCCCGACCGCGACGAACCGGCCCCGGCCGCGGACCCGGCGTGGCCGGGCCCCTCCGCCGGGGACTCGGGCGAGTTCGCGACCGACGGGCACCAGGGGCCGCACACCCCGCCGCACGGCACCCCGCCGCACGGCACGCCCCCGCACGGCACGCCCCCGCACGGCAGTCCCGCGCCCGGTGAGCGGCGGCCCGCCGCCGACTACCCCCGCCGGCGGCCGGGCGATCCGGCCGCCGGGGACTCCGGCGAGTTCCCGGTCGACGGGCAGCACACCGGGCTGGAGACCCCGCCGCACGGCAGTCCGGCGCCCGGGCTGCCCCAGGAGGCGTCCTGGCACGGCGCGTTCGCGGACGACCGGTTGACGGACGACCGGTCGGCGGGCGCCCCATTCGCGGGGGACCCGGGGGGCGCCCATGGGCACGCCCCGCACCCCGGCCCCGAGGACGGCGCGGGCCACACCGACGCCGCCGACGTCGCGCCGAGTGCCGCCGAGGCCCCCGCCGAGGCGGTGCCGGACGACGCCGGGCCCGAGTTCGCCGATTCCGCGACCGAGTCCGAACCGGCCCCGGCCGAGGGCGAGTTCACGGACGCGTCTGACGCCGCCGGAGCTCCCGCCCCGGCCGCGACCCCCGTGGACGCTCCCGAGGCCGCTGACACCCCCGTTGAGCCCCTCGCCGAGCCCCTCCTCGCCGAGGTCGCCCAGGCCACGGACGAGAGCCCGAGCCACAGCGAGCATCCGCTCGCCTCGTACGTGCTGCACGTCAACGGCGCCGACCGCCCCGTCACCGACGTCTGGATCGGCGAGTCGCTGCTCTACGTCCTGCGCGAGCGCCTCGGCCTCGCCGGGGCCAAGGACGGCTGCTCCCAGGGCGAGTGCGGGGCCTGCTCGGTCCAGGTCGACGGGCGGCTCGTCGCCTCCTGCCTGGTGCCCGCCGCCACCGCCGCGGGCAGCGAGGTCCGCACCGTCGAGGGCCTCGCCACCGGCGGACAGCCCTCCGACGTCCAGCGCGCGCTCGCCCGGTGCGGGGCCGTGCAGTGCGGCTTCTGCGTGCCCGGGCTCGCGATGACCGTGCACGACCTCCTCGAGGGCAACCACGCCCCGACCGACCAGGAGACCCGCCAGGCGATCTCCGGCAACCTCTGCCGCTGCTCCGGCTACCGCGGGGTCCTCGACGCCGTCCGCGAGGTCGTCGCGGGCCGTGAGGCCGCCGAGGAGACGGAGGCGGACGAGGGACACGACGCCCACCAGGACCCGGCCCGTATCCCGCACCAGACGGGACCGCACGGCATCACGGGCAACGGGAGCGTCAACGGAAGCGGCAGCGGAAGGGCATCGGCATGACCGGAATCGCGGACGGCACGGGCGCCGTCACCGCCACCCCCGCCGCCGGAACGCCCGTCCAGCCCCCGTCCACCATGGGCCTCGGTGTGTCCCTGCCGCCCACCGACTCGGCCGCCAAGACCTCGGGCACCTTCCCGTACGCGGCCGACCTGTGGGCCGAGGGGCTGCTGTGGGCGGCCGTGCTGCGCGCCCCGCACCCGCACGCCCGCATCGTCTCCATCGACACCAAGCAGGCCGTCGAGATGCCCGGCGTACGGGCCGTGGTGACCCACACCGACGTGCCCGGCGACGCCTCCCACGGCCGCCGGGTCGCCGACCGTCCGGTGTTCGCCAAGGACCTGGTCCGCCACCACGGCGAGCCCATCGCCGCGGTCGCCGCCGACCACCCCGACACGGCCCGGCTGGCCGCCGCCGCCATCGCCGTCGAGTACGAGGTGCTGGAGCCGGTCACCGACCCCGAGCAGGCGTTCTCCGCCGAGCCGCTGCACCCCGACGGCAATCTGGTCCGCCACATCCCGCTGTCCTTCGGCGACCCGGACGTGGTCGGCGAGGTCATCGTCGAGGGGCTGTACCGCATCGGCCGCCAGGACCCGGCGCCCATCGGCGCCGAGGCGGGCCTGGCCGTGCCGCGCCCCGACGGCGGGGTGGAGATCTACACCGCCTCCACCGATCCGCACGCCGACCGCGACCTGGCCGCCGCCTGCTTCGGTCTTGAGCCGGAGCGGGTGAAGGTCGTCGTCACCGGCGTCCCCGGCGCCATGGGCGAGCGCGAGGACCCGGGGATGCAGCTGCCGCTCGGACTGCTGGCGCTGCGCACCGGCCATCCGGTGAAGCTGGCCGCGACCCGTGAGGAGTCCTTCCTCGGCCACGCCCACCGCCACCCCACCCTGCTGCGCTACCGCCACCACGCGGACTCCCAGGGCAAGCTGGTCAAGGTCGAGGCGCAGATCCTGCTGGACGCGGGCGCCTACGCCGACTCCTCGGCGGACACGCTGGCCGCCGCCGTCTCCTTCGCCTGCGGCCCCTATGTCGTTCCGCACGCCTTCATCGAGGGCTGGGCGGTGCGCACCAACAACCCGCCCTCCGGCCATGTGCGCGGCGAGGGTGCGATGCAGGTGTGCGCCGCGTACGAGGGCCAGATGGACAAGCTGGCGGCCAAGCTGGGCCTCGACCCCGTCGAGATCCGGATGCGCAATGTGATGGCCACCGGCGATCTGCTGCCCACCGGACAGACCGTCACCTGCCCGGCCCCGGTCGCCGAACTGCTGCAGGCCGTAAGGGACGCACCGCTGCCCACTCTCCCCAAGGACGACCCCGAGGAGGAGTGGCTGCTGCCGGGCGGCCTGGAGGGCGCGGGCGAACCGGCCGCGGTGCGGCGCGGGGTGGGCTACGCCCTGGGCATGGTCCACATGCTCGGCGCCGAGGGGAGAGACGAGGTCTCCACCGCCACCGTCAAGGTCACCGGGCCGGTGGCCACCGTCATCTGCGCGGCCGTCGAGACCGGCCAGGGCTTCACCACCCTGGCCCGCCAGATCGTCCAGGACGTTCTCGGTATCGAGGAGGTCCATGTGGCGCCCATCGACACCGACCAGCCCCCGGCCGGACCCGCCTCGCGCGGCCGCCACACCTGGGTCTCGGGCGGTGCGGTCGAGCGCGCCGCGAAGATGGTCCGCACCCAGCTGCTGCAGCCCCTGGCGCACACGTTCGGTATGTCCACCGAGCTGCTCAGCATCGCCGACGGCAAGATCACCTCGTATGACGGGGTGCTCAGCACGACCGTCGAGGAGGCACTGGAGGGCAAGGAGCTGTGGGCCACCGCGCAGTGCCGTCCGCACCCCACCGAGCCGCTGGACGAGACCGGCCAGGGTGACGCCTTCGTCGGGCTCGCCTACTGCGCGGTGCGCGCCGTGGTGGACGTCGACATCGAGATCGGCGCGGTACGGGTCGTCGACATGACGGTGGCCCAGGACGTGGGCCGGGTCCTCAACCCGCGTCAGCTGAGGACCCGTATCGAGGCGGGCGTCGCCCAGGGCATCGGCGCGGCCCTCACCGAGAACCTGCGCACCTCACGCGGTGTGGTCCGGCATCCGAACCTGACCGGCTACGCCCTGCCGACCGCCCTGGACATCCCCGACGTCCGCATCGTCAAGCTGGTCGAGGAGCGGGACGTGGTGGCCCCCTTCGGTGCCAAGGCGGCCAGCGCGGTGCCGGTGGTCACCACCCCGGCGGCGGTGGCGGCGGCGGTCCGCGCGGCCACCGGCCGTCCGGTCAACCGCCTCCCGATCCGCCCCCAGGCGGCGGTCGTCAACCGGCACTAGGACACCCGCGGAAGAGGCCGCGGGCGGGTCCGCCGCCCGCGCCTCGCCGTCCGCGGCGCGGGATTGTGCGAGACCTGTAACAGAGGGATCCCTCCCCGCCCCGACTCCATCCTCATGTTTGCGAAAGCGACACAGGAGACATGGGGAGCGAGGCGGACATGGCACGGCACCGGGTCCTGGGGACGAACGGCCGAGTACTGGTGGCGGCGTTCGGTGTGGTGGGGGTGACCGCCCTGGCCGCCGTGTGGACCGCCCAGGCCGGAACCGCCGAGGCGGAGCCGGGCGCGTCACCGACGCGGAAGCCGACGCCGATCGTGGGCCAGACCTCCAAGCCGGACCCCGAACTGCCCGATCCCGTGGTCAACATGGACATAGCCCACGCCTCCGACAAGGGCGCCAAGGGCGTCAACATCACGATCGACGACGGTCCGGATCCGACCTGGACCCCGCAGGTCCTCCAGGTGCTCAAGGCCAACGGCGTCAAGGCCACCTTCTGCATGGTCGGTCCGCAGGCCCAGGCCCATCCGGACCTGGTCAAGGATGTGGTCGCGGACGGGCACCGGCTGTGCGACCACTCCATGTCGCACGACACGACGATGGACACCAAGTCATCCGCCTACCAGTCCCAGGAGATCCTCGACGCCCAGCGAATGATCACCAAGGCGTCAGGGGGCGTCAAGCCGCTCTACTACCGTGCCCCGGGCGGTGCGTTCACCCCGTACAGCCGTCAGATCGCCGCCTCGCAGGGCATGCGGCCGCTGGGCTGGAACGTGGACTCCAAGGACTTCAAGCAGCCGGGGGTCGCGGCTGTGGTCAACACCGTCAAGAACGAGATCTCCGGCGGCCCCACCGTGCTCTTCCATGACGCGGGCGGCGACCGCGGCCAGACGGTCGAGGCACTGCGCCAGGTCCTGCCGTGGCTGAAGCAGCAGGGATACAGCTTCGGTTTCCCGGTGCGCTGACGCCGCATGCATGGACCCGCACCGGCGGCACCCTGGTCACCGGCGGGCGCCGTCCGCCCGCCGGTGACGGACTCTCCGGTCAGACCGGGGGCGGACCGGTCAGAGCGGGCTCGCGCTCGTACTCGCGGGCGGCGAACGGGCACTGCCAGTCGGCGGGCTTGGGGCGGCCGGAGTAGCGGCGGGCCTCGGAGAGCTCCTCGTACTCGAGCAGGTTGGGGTTTATGTCGCCCTGGAGCTGTATGTCCTGCTTGCGGATCTTCTCCGCGAGCCGGTCCCACATCTTGGCGCCCTTGATGCGGTCGAACTGCTCATGCGAGTTGAAGGCCAGCATCGGGAAGGGAGGACGGCGGCCCCAGCGGCGGTGGGTCTCGTGCAGGCCGATGACGAAGAAGGGGTGACCGGCGACGCTGTAGGTGAACTCCCTGGCCTGCGGATCGGACGAACGGCCCTCGGCCCAGCGATAGGACTGGGAGTCCTGTTCGTGGATGAGCTGGAGCTGTTCCCACAGCAGCTCCTCGAACCGCAGCTCATCCACTCCACGAGGTTGCTCGAAGGTCGCGATGAAGCTCGTGAACGACCGGTGGCTCCAGTCGGCCGAGGCCACGAAATCCGCGAGATCGAGTGCCATCAGCCGGGCCGAATCGCCCGATCCCATCTGGTCGTAGTGACGATGGGTGATGCCACCCTTGCGCCAGGCGGACCGTCCCGCCAGGCAGGCGAACCGGTCCCCCAGAATGAACCGCTCCACCTCGTCACGTGCGCCCACTGTCATGGCCAGCCTGCCTTCCAACTACGTGCCTCCTCGCTGGGAGCTCATCTCCTTCTCCACATGAAGGCGCCCACCCTGCTCACCTGCGTAGGAGAGCAGGAGAACGAGATGGGGCGCCTGGCTGAATTGTGATCGGCGAGGGCCCGATCGGCGAAATCCGTGCGCGGGCCGCCCCCGAGGGAGCGGCCCCGGCCCGGACCCCTGAGCCCCGGCCCGTCAGCTCCGGGCGCGGTCCAGCGCCGCCGCCACCACCGGGCCGATCCGGTCCAGGGACTCCTCCCGCATCATCCGGTAGTGGTGATCGGGGACGCCGTGCACCACCAGGGCGCCGTCCACGAAGGAGAGCCAGGCGTCCGCCACATGCAGCGGATCGCGCCGGTAGCCGGGGATCTCCTCCACGGCCCGGAACAGCAGCATGTCGCCCTGGAACCGATCGGGTGCGAACTTCCGCATCAGCTCCTGGTCGTTGCGCAGGATGTCGAGCAGCGGGAAGCTGGTCTCGCCCTCCAGCAGCCGGGCGGGCAGCCCGGTCTCCCGGCAGAGGTCGGCCACCAGGTCGGCGGTGCCGTCCGCCCCGTCGGGGTGTGCCTCCAGCCAGCCCGGGGCGAAGATGTCGCCGCCGCCGATGTCGTCGAGCAGCACCCCCAGCCACTGGCGCTTGCTGAGCTCGGGCGCCTCGGGCAGGGCCTGGGCGTTGTCGGGGTAGGCGTCCACCACGGCCAGCGTGGCGACCTCCTCGCCCCGCGCCTGGAGCCGGGTGGCCATGGCGTGGGCGATCAGCCCGCCGAAGGACCAGCCGAGCAGATGGTACGGACCGGTCGGCTGGACGGTCCGGATCTGGTCCAGATAGTCGGCGGCCATCTCCTCGACGCTCGCGGGGAGGACGTCCGGTTCGGTGAGACCGCGCGCCTGGAGGGCGTACAGCGGCTGGTCCGGGGCGAGATGGCGGAGCAGCCCGGTGTACGACCAGCCGAGACCGCCGCCGGGGTGGACGCAGAACAGCGGTGGGCGCGTCCCCTCGCCGCGCAGTGGCAGCAGGATGTCCAGCGGCTGCCGCTGGTGGTGCGCCTCGGCCGGTCCCGCGGCGTCCAGGCGGGCCACCAGCCGGGCGACGGTCGGCGCCTCGAAGAGGTCGCGCATCGACAGCTCGGTGGCCAGTGCGGCGCGGGCCTGGCTGGCCAGCTTGGAGGCGAGCAGCGAATGGCCGCCGAGCAGGAAGAAGTCGTCGTCGACGGTGACGCCGTCGACGCCCAGGACCTCGCCGAAGAGCGCGCACAGCGTCTCCTCGCGCGGGGTGCGGGGCGCTCGCCCGCCCGTGGTGGACTCGAAGGAGGGCGCGGGCAGCGCGCCGCGGTTCAGCTTGCCGTTGGCGTCCAGGGGGAGGGTGTCGAGGACCACGAACGCGCCCGGCACCATGTGCTCGGGCAGCACCTCGCCCAGCGCCTCGCGAACCGCGGCGACGTCCGGCGGGGTGTCCCCGGCGGCCGTCACATAGCCGACCAGCCGCTGGTCGCCGGGCCGGTCGGCGCGGACCGCCGCGGCGGCCTCGGCCACCTGGGGGAGCGCCCGCAGCGCCGCCTCGACCTCGCCCAGCTCGACGCGGAAGCCGCGCAGCTGGACCTGGCCGTCGGTGCGGCCCACGTACTCGACGTCGCCGTCCGGCCGCAGACGGGCCAGGTCGCCGGTGCGGTACATCCGGGTGCCGGGCGGGCCGTAGGGGTCGGCGACGAAGCGTTCGGCGGTCAGGGCGGCCCGGTTGAGGTAGCCGCGGGCCAGCTGCGCCCCGGACACGTACAGCTCGCCGGTGACCCCGGCCGGGCAGGGCTTCAGGGCGGTGTCCAGGACGTACATCCGGGTGTTCCACACCGGCCGGCCGATCGGCACCGGGCCCTCGCCGCCGGGCGCGGAGGGGTGGTGGGCGATCTGGATGGTGGCCTCGGTGGGCCCGTAGAGGTTGTTCAGCGGTACGCCGGGGAACCGCTCGTGGAACCTCTCGGCGGTCTCGCGCGGCAGCGCCTCACCGCCGCTGGAGGCCCGCCGCAGGACGCCCGCGCACGCTTCGGCGGCGCCCGGCTCGGCGAGGAACGCCTGGAGCATCGACGGCACGAACTGGAGCGCGGTGATGCCCTCCTCGCGCACCGTGCGCGCCAGGTACGCCGGGTCCTTGTGGCCGCCGGGCTTGGCCACCACCAGCGTGGCGCCGCTGAGCAGCGGGAGGAAGAACTCGCAGACGGAGGCGTCGAACCCGGCCGGGGTCTTCTGGAGCATCCGGTCCCCGGGGGCGAGGCCGTACGCGCCCCGCATCCACTCCATGCTGTTGGCCACGGCCCGGTGGGGCACCAGGACGCCCTTGGGGCGGCCGGTGGAGCCCGAGGTGTAGATGATGTACGCGGGGTGCTCGGGGTCGATCGCCACCGCCGGGGCGGAGCCGCCCGCGGCGTCGCCGGTGCCCGTGAGGTCCACGACGTCCAGCAGCAGCCGCCCCACGCCGTGGCGCGCGGGCAGCGCAGCGGCGCTGTCGGCGCGGGTGACCACGAGGGCGGGGCCCGCGTCGTCGAGCATGTACGCCAGCCGCTCGGCCGGGTAGTCCAGGTCCAGGGGCAGATACGCGGCCCCCGTCTTCAGCACCGCGATCAGCGCGATGACCAGGTCCGCGGAGCGGGGCAGGGCCACGCCGACGGTGCGCTCGGGTCCGGCGCCGCGCGCGATGAGCACCCGGGCCAGCCGGTTGGCCGCCCGGTCCAGCTCCGCGTAGCTGAGCACGGTGTCATCGCAGACCAGGGCCTGGGCGCCGGGGGTCCGGGCGGCCTGGGCGGCCAGCAGCTCCGGGAGGGTGGCGCCGGAGGTGGGGTGCGCCGTGTCGCCCGGCGCGCCCAGGACCCGCCGGCGCTCCTCGGCCGACAGCAGCTCCAGTGAGCCGACGGTGGCTTGCGTGTCGGAGGTGTCGGAGAGGGTGCGCAGCAGGCCGAGATAGCGCTCCCGGTGGGCGATGAGGGCGTCCTCGGTGTAGAGGTTGGAGTTGGCGTTGAGGTCGATCCGGATACCGGTGCCGTCGGACCGGTCGTACCCCATGATCGAGAGGTCCTCGACGGTGCCGTTGGAGAGGTTGTGCGCCTTCACCCGGTGACCGGCGAAGTGGAAGTCGTAGTCGTACGTCATGATGTTGACGTGCGGGCCGAGCAATCCGTTTCCGCCGTCCGGGAGTCGCAGATCCCGGGCCAGGTCGATACGGCGGTAGCGCTGATGCCGAAGGGCCTGCCTGACTTCCCGTGAGATCTGCCGGACCAGGTCCCGTATTCGCATATCGGCGCGCACCTGGATGCGCAGCGGCACCACATTGGCGAACATCCCGGGAATGGCGCGGGAAGTGGCATCGGTACGGCCGGATACGGGCAGCGTCAGAATGATGTCCGATTTACCGGTCAATCGGTGCAGATACAGTGCGGTCGCCGTGATGATCATAGCGGACCAGTGGGTGGCGTATTTACGCGCGGCGGCCCGCAGCTCGACCGCTTCCGCCTCGGTCAGGTAGGCGGTCTGGCGGAGGACGGTGGAAAGTTCCCTGGTGGGGTGGGTGGAAAGCCGTGCCGGGCGCGGGGAATCACCGAAGTGTTCCAGCCAGTACGCGCGGTCTTTGGCGAAATCCGGTGAGGCCCGGTATTCCGCGTCCTGGTCGAGCATCGCCCGCAGGGAGCCGAAGACCGTTTCCCCCTCGGCCGGGTCGGTCCCCTCGACGAGCGCGGTGTACACCTCGGCGGTCCGCCGGCCCAGCAGGGCGGCCGAACCGGCGTCCGAGACGATGTGGTGGGTGCCCTGGTACCAGAGGAAGCGCTCGGCCTCCACCTTGATCAGGGCGAACGAGAACGCCGGGTGGTCGCCCAGCTTGAGCGCCCCCGTGGCCAGGTCGTTCTTCATCCACCGCTCGGCCGCGGCCCAGGGGTCGTCCTCGGCGGTGAGGTCCAGCTTCGGGAGCTCCCAGTCGGTCACCGGGTCAAGGGCCTGCCAGGGCTCCCCGTCGTCCTCGCCGACCCGGATGTTGTAGGGCTCGGCCTCCGCCACGGCCCTGCGCAGGGCCCGCTCGAATAGCTCGGTGTCTATCGGTCCTTGTATCTCCAGGTACTCACCGACCCGGAAGGTGGTGCTCTCCGGCGGCTCCAGCTGCTCTATGAACCAGATTTCACTCTGGCCGGTCGAGAGCGGCTGACGGGCGGCCGGTACGGCGGGCTGCACATTTCCCCCACTGAGAATGGGACCACGGTCGAAAAAGTGCCCGCCGACCGGGAGTAGTTTTCCGCGCGGTCGCAGGCACCACATGCGACCCTATGAGACGGAATTGCACTCAGTGCGGGGGTCAGGAGACCGTTCGGTGGCGAGACTGTGAAAATCGCCGGGCCCTAGGTGTTTACCTGGAGTATCCGGATGCCGGAACGGCATGAGCGCGTGCATGAGCATGCGCCCTGCGGGCGCAGGTGTCCAGAGGATGTCGGGAGTTCACCGAGCGGCAACCCAATGCGCGGGCGCCGAGTGAGGCGCCCGCGCCGGGGTGTGGAGGCCGTGGCGGGAATCGAACCCACGTAACTCGATTTGCAGTCGAGCCCCTCAACCACTCGGGCACACGGCCGATGTCGTGCTGTGTTCTCGACGATAGGACCGGGGTGGGGCGGGCACAACGGAGCGGCGGGGGCTGCCATACGACTGACACACTGCGTTCACGGCCGCCGTTCATGGCCCGCCGGACGCGCCCCCGGCGGGCGCCCGGCCCCCTTCGCGGCGCGGGTTCACCGCGTGGGCACACGGCCCGCCTTCACTGTGTGGGGCGCTGCGCCAGGAAGTCCTCGACCACCTGGCGGAAGAGGTCCGGCTCGTCGACCCACGGATAGTGGCCCACCCCGGGCAGCGGCCGCGCCTGGCCGTCCGGGAAGGACTCGGCCACCAGCTCCCCGGCCCGCATCCCGGTCACCGCGTCCCGGTCGCCGGTGATCGCCAGCACCGGGGA
>NZ_JAAAYH010000327.1:0-10353 GCF_018035285.1 Streptomyces sp. MK37H
TCCGCGCGCAGGGCGCGGACGGCGTCCTCGGTGCGGGGAAGAGAGGCGGAGGCGAACGCGGGTCGCACGGCGCACCATCCGGTGTGCCGCCACTCCCGCGCGATTTCAGCGATCACCGCGATCGCCTCCGGGTCGGTGGACCCCGCCGAGGCCAGGACGACCCCGGTCGAGGAGCGGTCGGCGGGGCGCAGCCCCGCCTCGTGCAGGCGGCGTTCCATGGCGTCCATCAGTAGCGGGGACGGGCCCAGGACCTCGGCCTGGCGGACGGAAAGCCGGGGGTGGCGGGCCGTGGCCTCGCGCAGCACCGCCGGGATGTCGGTCTTCGCGTGGAAGGCGCGGGTCAGCAGCAGCGGGAGGGCGATCACCTCGGTGGCGTCCGCCGCGGCGAGCCGGGCCAGCACCTGCGGTACGCGTGGCGCGTTGAACTCCAGGAACGCCGCCTCCACCCGCAGCCCCGGCCGCAGCGACCGCACCCGCGCGCGCAGCGCGTCGACGGTCGCCGCATGGCGGGGATCGCGGCTGCCGTGGGCGATGATCAGCAGGGTCGGGGCAGACATGGTGATGGCTTTCCGTGGCCTTCCGTTCGGTGGCTTTCCGCTCAGTGGTCTTCGGTCAGTGGTTTTCGTTCAGCGCGCGCTCGCCAGCAGGCCGCGGCTGCGCAGCACCCGGCGCTCGATCGGCGCGAAGATCAGCAGCTCGATGGCGATGCCGACGACGAGGATCAGGAGGATGCCGAGGAGCACCCCCGCCATATCGGAGTTGTTGCGCTGGTTCTCCAGGTACTGGCCAAGACCCAGACCCAGGTCCGGGGACTTGGCGATGATCTCCGCGGCCATCAGCGAGCGCCAGGAGAAGGCCCAGCCCTGCTTGAGCCCGGCGACGTAACCCGGCAGCGCGGCGGGCAGCAGGATGTGCCGGGCGCTGACCAGGCCGCGGGCGCCGAGGGTGCGTCCGGCGCGGAGGAACAGCGGGGGCACCTGGTCGATGCCGGCCACCAGCCCGTTGGCGATGGAGGGGACCGCGCCCAGCAGGATGACGGTGTACATCATCTGGTCGTTCAGGCCCAGCCAGATCACCGCGGGCGGCACCCAGGCGACCGACGGCAGCGACTGCAGCCCGGACAGGATCGGGCCGAGTCCGGCGCGGATGAACTTCACCCGGGCAACGACCAGACCCAGCGGGGTCGCGATCGCCAGCGCGATGAGGAAGCCGAACAGACCGCGCGAGACGCTGGTCCAGATGATGTCGAGCAGCTCGCCCTGGAGCCACAGCTGGCGCAGCGAGTCCCAGACCAGCCCCGGGTCGGGGAGCTTGTAGTCGGGGGTGACCTTCGCGACGACGAGCACCTTCCACAGGGCCAGGACGAAGGCGACGGCCACGATGGGCGGCAGCACCTTCTGGACCAGCACCTCGGCCGGTGAGACCCGCTTGGTCTGCACCGCGTCCAGGGCGTCCAGACCGGCCTCCAGGCCTGCCAGGTCCTGGGCGTTCCCCGTGCCCCGCTTCGCCGTGGACTTCTCGATGGACTTCTCTATCGGCTGCTTCCCGCCGTTCCCGCCGTCGGCTTCCTCGACCGCGGCGCCGCGGGTGGTCTTACTGCTGGCCATGGCGGCGGATCTCCCCACGCAGTTCTTCGGTGATCTCAACGGACAGGTCGGCGACGGCCGCGTCCTCGATGCGGCGCGGCTGCGGAATGTCCACCGACCACTCGCGGACGACCCGCCCCGGCCGGGAGGACAGCAGCACCACGCGCTCGGCCAGCCGGACGGCCTCGCGGACGTTGTGGGTCACGAACAGCACCGAGACGCCGGTCTCGCTCCAGATCCGGGTCAGCTCCTCGTGCAGCACATCGCGGGTGATGGCGTCGAGCGCGGCGAACGGCTCGTCCATCAGCAGCACGCTGGAGTCCTGCGCCAGCGCGCGGGCCAGCGCCACGCGCTGCCGCATACCGCCGGAGAGCTCGTGCACCCGCTTGCCGTAGGCGCCGCTGAGCCGCACCAGTTCCAGCAGCCGCTCGGCCTGCGGCCTGCGGTCGGCGCGCGGCACCCCGCGCAGCCGCAGCGCCAGCTCGATGTTCTTCCCCGCGGTCAGCCACGGGAACAGGGCGTGCTCCTGGAACATCAGGGCCGGCCGGCCGGCGGGGACCTCGATGGCCCCCGAGGTCGGCTTGTCCAGGTCGGCGATCAGATTGAGCAACGTGGACTTACCGCAGCCGGAAGCCCCCAGGATGCAGACGAACTCCCCGGGCCGCACCTGGAGGTTGATGTCATCGAGCACGGGCTGGGCCGCCCCGGGGCGGCCGAAGGCCTTGTGGACGTGGGCGATCGATACGGACCCGGCGGAGCCGGCGGGGCCGGGGGCGCCCGCCGTCGCGGTGCTCGCCCGGTCGTCCTTCTCGGTGGTCAGTGCCGGGGACATCCGGTCACCTCCTGATGAATGCGTACATGCGTGTACATGAGTACGGTGCGTACGGGACGGACGGGCGGCTACTGGCTGCCGAGGCCCGCGGCCGAGACCGCCGGCTTGCCCTCGGCCTTCAGGACCTTGTTCAGCGGGCCCAGGTCGTAGATCCCCTTGAGATCGGGCTTCTCCAGAAGCCCCGCCTGGACCGCGTGGTCGGCCTCGGTGTTCAGCGTCGAGGCCAGGGGGTCGTCAGTGACCTGGATGGACTTCCACGCCGGGTCGATCACCTCGGCCGGCAGCGGCTTGCCGGTCTCCTCCTTGAGCGCCGCGTTGGCCGCGTTCTTCGCCTGCTCGGGGTTGGCCTTGATGAAGGCGTTGGTCTTCACCGAGCCGCGCAGCACGGCCTCGACGACCTTCGGGTGCTCCTCGAGGAACGACTGCTTCACGATCAGGTTGGTGATCACGAACTTCTTGTCCGGCCACAGCGAGGACTCGTCCAGCAGCACCTTGCCGCCGTCGGCGACCAGCTTGGACGCGGTCGGCTCGGGCACCCACGCGCCGTCGATGGCACCGGACTTGTACGCGTCGGGTGTCACCTTGTTGTCGCTGCGGACCACCGACACATCGCCCTTGCCGCTCTGGGCGTCGACCTTCCAGCCCTTGCTCTTGACCCAGTTGAGGAACGCCACGTCCTGGGTGTTGCCCAGCTGCGGGGTGGCGATCTTCTTGCCCTTGACATCGTCGAGCGTCTTGATCTTCTTCGGGTTGACCACGAGCTTGACACCGCCCGAGACCGACCCGGAGATGATCTTGAGGTTGGAGCCGTGGGACTTCACATAGCCGTTGATGGACGGCGACGGGCCGATCCAGCCCATGTCGATGGAGCCCGCGTTGAGCGCCTCGATCTCCGACGGCCCGGCGTTGAAGACGTACGGCGCGACCTTCGTGCCCTTGAGCTCCTGCTGGATCGGGCCGCCCTTGCGCAGCCCCACCAGCGCGGTGGCGTGGGTGAGGTTGGCGAAGTAGCCGACCTTCACCTTGTCCAGGCCGTCGACCTTCGCACCGCCGGCCGCGGGGACCGCTGAGGATCCGGTGTCGTCGTTCTTCTTCTGCGAGCCGTAGCCGCAGGCGCCCAGCGCGCCCATCAGCAGGGGGAGGACGGCCGCCGCCGCCAGGATCCGGGTGCGGCGGTGGGGGTGCTTGGCTGGTCGCGGAGCTATGAGGCGGACGGCAGACGACACGGGGGTGTTCCTCTCGACGGGCCGGGGCGGCGTCAGAGGACGCCCGGCAGTTCAGATGGCTTTCGGCGGCGGTGCTGGTGGACGGGAGCGGACTGCGGCATCAGCGCACACATCGTCCGACCCCGCCCTGCCCGCTGCCGAGCGCCCCGCTGCCCACGCGGCCGCCCTCCTTGGCGAATGTCGAGAACACCTCACCGGCCATGGTCAGAAGTCCCATCCCTCGTCGTCCCGCGCGGCCTCGGCGCCCTTGGCCGGTGCCGCGAAGGAGTCGCCCGCCATTCCGGCGGTGAGCGTGGTGCCGTCGGCCGGGTCGATCAGCAGGAAGGAGCCGGTGCGGCGCGAGGCGTCGTACGCGTCCAGCGCCAGCGGCTCGGAGGTGCGCAGCACGACCCGGCCGATGTCATTGGCGGCCAGCTCACCCGGCGCCGGATGGTGCGACAGATCGGCCAGCGTCAGCCGGGACGGGATGTCCTTGATGATCGCCTTCACCGTGCGGGTGGTGTGCTTGAGCAGCACCCGGTCGCCCACGCGCAGCGGACGGTCGTGCAGATGGCAGACGGTGGCCTCGACGTCCCTGGTGGTCTCGGGCGCGTGGGCGCTCGGTGCGAGCAGATCCCCGCGCGAGATGTCCAGGTCATCGGCGAGGGTGAGGGTCACCGACTGCGGGGCCCACGCCACGTCCACCATCGTGCCCAGCGCGTCGATCCCGGTGATGGTGCTGGTCCGGCCGGACGGCAGCACGGTGACGGCGTCGCCGACGCGCAGCACACCGGAGGCGATCTGGCCCGCGTAGCCGCGGTAGTCGGGGTGCTCGGCGGTCTGCGGACGGATCACGTACTGCACCGGGAAACGCGCCGGGTCCTGGGAGGGGTCGGTGCCCACCGGCACGCTCTCCAGGTGCTCCAGCACGGTCGGGCCGCCGTACCAGTCCATGTTCGCCGACGCGGTCACCACATTGTCCCCGGCCAGCGCCGAGATCGGGATGGCGGTGATCTCGGGGACGCCCAGCGAGGCCGCGTAGGTGGTGAACTCCTCGGCGATCGCCGCGAAGACCGGCTCCGCGTAGTCCACCAGGTCCATCTTGTTGACGGCGAGGACCACATGCGGGACCCGCAGCAGGGCGGCGACCGCGGCATGCCGCCGGGTCTGCTCCACCACGCCGTTGCGCGCGTCCACCAGGACGACCGCGAGTTCGGCGGTGGAGGCGCCGGTGACCATGTTGCGGGTGTACTGCACATGGCCGGGGGTGTCGGCGAGGATGAACCGCCGCTTGGGCGTGGCGAAGTAGCGGTAGGCGACATCGATGGTGATGCCCTGCTCCCGCTCCGCCCGCAGCCCGTCCGTCAGCAGCGCCAGGTCCGGCGCCTCCTGGCCACGGATGCGCGAGGCGTGCTCCACGGCCTCAAGCTGATCGGCCAGCACCGACTTGGAGTCGTGCAGCAGCCGCCCGACCAGCGTGGACTTGCCGTCGTCCACCGAACCCGCGGTGGCGAAGCGCAGCTGCGAGGTGGCCGCGGACCGCTCCACGGCGGCCGCCGCGGCCTGCTCCTCGGACGTCAGATTGCTCGTCATGGTTAGAAGTACCCCTCGCGCTTGCGGTCCTCCATCGCGGCCTCCGACAGCTTGTCGTCGGCGCGGGTCGCACCCCGCTCGGTCAGCCGGGAGGCGGCTATCTCATCGATGACCTGCTCGATGGCCACCGCGTCCGACTCCACGGCACCGGTGCAGGACATGTCGCCCACGGTGCGGTAGCGCACCATGCGCCGCTCCACGGTCTCGCCGTCCTTCGGACCACCCCACTCGCCGGGCGCCAGCCACATGCCGCCGCGCCGGAAGACCTCGCGCTCATGCGCGTAGTAGATCTGCGGCAGGTCGATCTTCTCCCGGGCGATGTACTGCCACACGTCCAGCTCGGTCCAGTTGGACAGCGGGAAGACCCGGACGTGCTCACCGGGGGAGTGGCGGCCGTTGTAGAGCTGCCACAGCTCGGGGCGCTGCCGCCGGGGGTCCCAGCCGCCGAACTCGTCCCGGAGGGAGAACACCCGCTCCTTGGCGCGGGCCTTCTCCTCGTCCCGGCGGCCACCGCCGAAGACCGCGTCGAAGCGGTTCTTCTCGATGGCGTCCAGCAGCGGCACGGTCTGCAGCGGATTGCGGGTGCCGTCCGGGCGCTCGCGCAGCCGGCCGTCGTCGATGAACTCCTGGACCGAGGCCACGTGCAGCCGCAGCCCGTGCCGGGCGACGGTGGCGTCCCGATAGGCGATGACCTCGGGGAAGTTGTGCCCGGTGTCCACGTGCAGCAGCGAGAACGGAACCGCCGCCGGGGCGAACGCCTTGAGCGCGAGATGCAGCATGACGATGGAGTCCTTGCCCCCGGAGAACAGGATCACCGGCTGCTCGAACTCGCCCGCCACCTCGCGGAAGATGTGCACCGCCTCGGACTCCAACGCGTCCAGGTGCGCGAGCGCGTACAGGCCCGCGCCCTCGTCCGCGTTGATCGCCGTCACGGTCGTCATGCCGCGCCCCTTTCGTTCGCTCGGCTGCGGTAGTAGCTTCCCGTCATATCGGCGGGGTTCGGCATCGGCCGGCGCCCCGGTGCGGGGAGCGCCATGGCCCGTGACACGGTGGCCGCGCGTGCGTGGCTCACAGCAGTCCCCTTTCACTCAACAGCAACCGCACCTCGGCCGCCGACTCCTGCACGCTGTTCCTGTGGGTTTCGATGCGCAGATCCGGGTCGGCAGGGGCCTCGTAGGGGTCGTCCACACCGGTCAGACCCGATAGCTCGCCCGCCGCCTGCTTCGCGTACAGCCCCTTGACGTCCCGCTCGGAGCACACCTCAACGGGCGTGGCCACGTGGACCTCCAGATACGGGGTGCCCTCGCGCTGGTGGCGCTTGCGCACCGCCTCGCGGCTGTCCCCGTACGGCGCGATGACCGGCACCAGCACCGTGACCCCGTGGGAGGCCAGCAGCTCTGCCACGAAGCCGATCCGCTGGACGTTGGTGTGCCGGTCCTCGCGGGAGAAGCCCAGCCCCGAGGAGAGGAACTCGCGGATCTCGTCCCCGTCGAGCACCTCCACCCGGCGGCCCTCGCCGCGCAGCCGCTCGGCCAGCGCATAGGCGATCGTGGTCTTTCCCGCACTCGGCAGACCGGTCAGCCACACCGTGGCACCGGTGGTCGTGGGGGCGCTCATCTCGTTCTCCTGGTCGACAGCCATCAGCCGTGCAGCCCGCATTCGGTCTTGTTGCTACCCGCCCAGCGGCCGGACCGGATGTCCTCGCCCTCCAGAACCCGACGGGTGCAGGGCGCGCAGCCTACCGACGGATAGCCGTCCATCAGCAGGGGGTTGGTCAGCACGCCGTGCTCGGCGACATAGGCCTCGACATCCGCTTGCGTCCAGCGGGCGATCGGCGAGATCTTCACCTTACGGCGCCGGGCGTCCCAGCCAACGACCGGGGTATTGGCGCGCGTTGGCGATTCGTCCCGACGCAATCCCGTGGCCCAGGCGTCATATTCCCGCAACCCCTCCTCGAGCGGCTGGACCTTCCGCAGGGCGCAGCACAGGTCGGGGTCGCGGTCGTGCAGCCGGGGACCGTACTCGGCGTCCTGCTCGGCCACCGTCTGGCGCGGGGTCAGGGTGATGACGTTGACGTCCATCACGGCCGCCACCGCGTCACGGGTGCCGATGGTCTCGGGGAAGTGGTAGCCGGTGTCGAGGAAGACCACATCGACACCGGGGAAGGCGCGGGAGGCCAGATGCGCCACCACCGCGTCCTCCATCGAGGAGGTGACGCAGAAACGCGATCCGAAGGTGTCCGCGGCCCAGCGCAGGATGTCCAGCGCCGGGGCGTCCTCGAGCTCGTGGCCCGCCTTCTCGGCGAGCCCTTCGAGATCGGTGTCCTCAAGCCGTGTCGTCATATCGCCGTGCCCCCTTCATCGATCGGGTCGCGCCGCAGGCCCTTGGCCAGCAGCCCGAGGAACGACAGGCGGAACGCGCGGTTGCAGGACGCGCATTCCCACGCGCCATGGCCCTCCTCCGAGGGACGCAGATCCTCGTCCCCGCAGTAAGGGCAGTAGAACGGCGCGGCACGCTCGCTCATTTGAGGGCGTCCTCACTGGCACGCCCCGCCCAGGTGGCGAAGCGCTCGCCGTCCTCGCGCTCCTCCTGGAAGCGGCGCAGCAGCCGCTCCACATAGTCCGGGAGCTCGGCGGCGGTGACCTTCAGCCCGCGCACCTTGCGGCCGAAGCCCGGCTCCAGGCCCAGGGCGCCGCCCAGGTGCACCTGGTAGCCCTCGACCTGCTGGCCGTTGTCGTCCATGACCAGCTGGCCCTTGAGACCGATGTCCGCCACCTGGATACGGGCGCAGGCGTTCGGGCAGCCGTTGAGGTTGATGGTGATCGGCTCGTTGAACTCGGGCAGTCGGCGCTCCAGCTCATCGATGAGCCAGGAGCCGCGCGCCTTGGTCTCGACGATCGCCAGCTTGCAGAACTCGATACCGGTGCAGGCCATCGTGCCGCGCCGGAACGGGGACGGCTTGACCTGGAGGTCCAGCGACTCCAGCCCGGCGACCAGCGACTCCACCTGGTCCTCGGTCACATCGAGCACGATCATCTTCTGCTCGACGGTGGTGGTCAGCCGCCCGGAGCCATGGGCCTCGGCCAGGTCGGCGATCTTGGTGAGGGTCGTGCCGTCCACCCGGCCGACGCGCGGTGCGAAGCCCACGTAGTAGCGGCCGTCCTGCTGGCGGTGGACGCCGATGTGGTCACGCCACTGCTGGACGGGCTGCTCGGGCGCCGGGCCGTCGGACAGCGGGCGCTTCAGGTACTCGTCCTCCAGCACCTGGCGGAACTTTTCCGGGCCCCAGTCGGCGACCAGGAACTTCAGCCGGGCGCGGGTGCGCAGCCGACGGTAGCCGTAGTCGCGGAAGATGGAGACGACCCCGGCCCAGACCTCCGGGACCTCCTCCAGCGGGACCCAGGCGCCGAGCCGGACGCCGATCTTGGGGTTGGTGGAAAGACCGCCGCCGACCCACAGATCGAAGCCGGGGCCGTGCTCGGGGTGGCGGACGCCGACGAACGCGACGTCGTTGATCTCGTGCACCACGTCGAGCACCGGTGAGCCGGAGACCGCGGTCTTGAACTTCCGCGGCAGGTTGGAGAACTCCTTGCTGCCGATGTAGCGCCGGTGGATCTCCTCGATGGCGGAGGTGCCGTCGATGATCTCGTCCTCGGCGATCCCGGCCACCGGCGAGCCGATGATCACACGCGGGGTGTCCCCGCATGCCTCCGTGGTGGACAGCCCGACGGCCTCCAGCCGCTTCCAGATCTCGGGCACGTCCTCCACCCGGATCCAGTGGTACTGGATGTTCTGCCGGTCGGTGATGTCCGCGGTGCCGCGCGCGAACTCCTCCGAGATCTCGCCGACGACCCGCAGCTGCTGGGTGGTCAGCCGGCCGCCGTCCACCCGGACCCGCATCATGAAGTACTCGTCGTCCAGCTCCTCCGGCTCCAGGATCGCGGTCTTGCCGCCGTCGATCCCGGGCTTGCGCTGGGTGTACAGACCCCACCAGCGCATCCGGCCGCGCAGATCGGCGCCGTCGATGGAGTCGAAGCCGCGGTGGGCGTAGATCGTCTCAATGCGTGTCCGCACATTGAGACCGTCATCGTCCTTCTTGGTCTGCTCGTTGCCGTTGAGAGGGGTGAAGTGCCCCGCGGCCCACTGGCCTTCGCCGCGGTGGCGTCCGGCCTTGCGGCGGGGCGTAGCGCTTGCGCGTTCCGGGGTGGCAGCCATGGCGGTGTGTGTCCTTCTGAGCGGCTCAGGTGCGGCGGGTAGTACGTGCGCGCACCGTCTGACCTGCGCATGCGCAGGTCGGCAGGGTGTACGGCGGTGACCGGTGCGACATGCGGCGGGGAGTGTCGAGGCGTGCGCGCTCGCCCACGTCGTCGGGGGCGTGCGGAAGATGCGGTGGTGCTGCCCGGGGCCTTCGTGACGGCCCTCTCGAGGTGCGGGTCAGCCCGCCGGACAGATCGCGCTGGACATGCGGCCGAGGTCGACGTGGCGTCGACTCACCAAGGCGATTCCAGCTCGAGACATGATGGAAGCGTCGCATGGTGGTCTCTGACGAGTCCACCTTAATCCACTATGCGGACGAATCTGTCTCGGAATGCAAGACGATGTGGTGTTGGTCACTCCTCGTCCGACGTCTTGACGTCGAACACCCGGAAGCCCCGGCGGCGGTAGTTGTCCAGCGCGTACGGTCCGTCCTTGCTGCAGGTGTGCAGCCACACCCGCTTGGTCGGCACCCGGTCCGGCCGGCGCTCGGCCATGTCCCAGGCACGGGCGGTCCCCCAGGTCAGCAGATGCCCGCCGATGCGGCGGCCCCGGAAGGCCGGCACCAGGCCGAAGTACGCGATCTCCACCACGCCCTCGTCCTGGCCCTCCAGCTCGATGTACCCGGCCGGGGTTCCGCGCTCGTACGCCACCCAGGTCTCCACACCGGGCCGGTGCAGATACTCCTCCCACGCCTCCCGCGACCACACCAGCCGGTCGGTCCACGCCACATCCGAGCCCACCGCCGTGTAGAGGAAGTGACTGAACTCGGGGCTCGGCACCTCGGCCCGGACGATCCGCACCCCGGCCGTGGCGGGCGGCTCCTGCGCCGGGCTGAGGTCGGAAGGAGCGGTCTGCTCCAGGTGCCAGGTGGTCACGGTGA
>NZ_JAAAYH010000328.1:0-10279 GCF_018035285.1 Streptomyces sp. MK37H
TGGCCCTCATCACATACCGGAGAGTCCGCCCCCGGTTCGCCATCGCTCCGTACTGCGCCGGGGTACAACGGCGGCGGGGCGCGGACCCGAAGGCCCGCGCCCCGCCTGGGATGTCATCCCCTCGGATGCCATCCGTAAGGGCTCGCGATCAGCTGCAGCCGCTCGTCGAACCGCAGCCCTCGCACAGGTAGCAGCTGCCCGCACGGCGCATCTTGGTGCCGCAGGAGAAGCAGAGCGGCGCGTCAGCGTTCAACCCCAGCTGGATCTCGACCAGTTCGGTCGAGCTGTGGGCCTCCTTCGCCGACTCGGACCCGCTCCGCGACTGCGACAACGACCCACTGCTCTTCGGGGCGGCCACATGGCGCGGCGCCGACTGGGCCAGGCCCTCGACGTCCACCTCGTCGTCGGCGGCCTCGTAGGACCCGGTCTCCAGGTGGCGCTGGCGCTCCTCGGCGGAGTGGATGCCGAGCGCAGAGCGGGTCTCGAAGGGCAGGAAGTCCAGCGCCAGCCGGCGGAAGATGTAGTCGACGATCGACTGCGCCATCCGCACGTCCGGGTCGTCCGTCATACCGGCCGGCTCGAAGCGCATGTTGGTGAACTTCGAGACGTAGGTCTCCAGCGGCACGCCGTACTGCAGGCCGACCGACACGGCGATCGAGAAGGCGTCCATCATGCCCGCCAGGGTCGAGCCCTGCTTGGACATCTTCAGGAAGACCTCACCGAGACCGTCGTCCGGGTAGGAGTTGGCGGTCATGTAGCCCTCGGCGCCGCCCACCGTGAAGGAGGTGGTGATGCCGGGACGGCCCTTGGGAAGGCGCCTGCGGACCGGGCGGTACTCGACGACCTTCTCGACCTCGGGCTCGACCTGCTCCTTCTCCTCCTTCTTCTTGGCGGAGAGCGGCTGGCCGACCTTGCAGTTGTCGCGGTAGATCGCCAGCGCCTTGATACCGAGCTTCCAGCCCTCGAAGTAGATCTCCTCGATCTCCTCGACGGTGGCCGACTCCGGCATGTTGACCGTCTTGGAGATCGCGCCGGACAGGAACGGCTGGGCGGCCGCCATCATCCGCACATGGCCCATCGGCGAGATGGAGCGCTCGCCCATCGCGCAGTCGAAGACCTCGTAGTGCGCGGGCTTCAGCCCCGGCGCGTCGATCACATTGCCGTGCTCGGCGATGTGGGCGACGATCGCCTCGACCTGCTCCTCCTGGTAGCCGAGCCGCTTGAGCGCCTTGGGGACCGTGTTGTTCACGATCTGCATGGAGCCGCCGCCGACCAGCTTCTTGAACTTGACCAGGGCCAGGTCCGGCTCGACGCCCGTAGTGTCGCAGTCCATCATCAGGCCGATGGTGCCGGTCGGCGCGAGCACCGACGCCTGGGCGTTGCGGTAGCCGCTCTTCTCGCCGAGGCGCAGCACGTCCTGCCAGGCCTCGGTGGCCGCGGCCCAGACCGGGGTGTCCAGGTCGTCCATGCGCTTGGCGGCGGCGTTGGCGTCCGAGTGCTGCTTCATGACGCGCTTGTGGGCGTCCGCGTTCCGGGCGTAGCCGTCGTACGTGCCGACCACGGCTGCGAGCTCCGCGGAGCGCTTGTACGAGGTGCCGGTCATCAGGGAGGTGATGGCTCCGGCCAGGGCCCGGCCGCCATCGCTGTCGTAGGCGTGGCCGGTGGCCATCAGCAGGGCGCCCAGGTTGGCGTAGCCGATGCCCAGCTGGCGGAAGGCGCGGGTGGTCTCGCCGATCTTCTCGGTCGGGAAGTCCGCGAAGCAGATGGAGATGTCCATCGCCGTGATGACCAGCTCGACGACCTTGGCGAAGCGCTCGGCGTCGAAGCGCTGGTTGCCCGCGTCGTCGTCCTGGAGGAACTTCATCAGGTTGAGCGAGGCGAGGTTGCACGAGGAGTTGTCCAGGTGCATGTACTCGCTGCACGGGTTGGAGGCGGTGATCCGGCCCGACTCCGGCGAGGTGTGCCAGTGGTTGATGGTGTCGTCGTACTGGATGCCCGGGTCGGCGCAGGCCCAGGCGGCCTCGGCCATCTTGCGGAAGAGGGCCTTGGCGTCGATCTCCTCGATGGGCTCACCGGTCAGCCGGCTGCGCAGCCCGAACGAGGAGCCGGACTCCACCGCCTTCATGAACGTGTCGTTCACGCGGACGGAGTTGTTGGCGTTCTGGTACTGGACGGACGTGATGTCGTCGCCGCCCAGGTCCATGTCGAAGCCCGCGTCGCGCAGGGCGCGGATCTTCTCCTCCTCCTTGACCTTGGTCTCGATGAACGCCTCGACGTCCGGGTGATCGACGTCGAGCACGACCATCTTGGCGGCCCGGCGGGTGGCGCCGCCCGACTTGATCGTTCCGGCGGAGGCGTCGGCGCCGCGCATGAAGGAGACCGGGCCGGAGGCGTTGCCGCCCGAGGAGAGGAGCTCCTTGGAGGAGCGGATGCGGGAGAGGTTCAGGCCGGCACCGGAGCCGCCCTTGAAGATCATCCCCTCTTCCTTGTACCAGTCCAGGATCGACTCCATGGAGTCGTCCACGGAGAGGATGAAGCAGGCGCTGACCTGCTGCGGCTGCTTGGTGCCGACGTTGAACCAGACAGGCGAGTTGAAGCTGAAGACCTGGTGCAGCAGCGCGTAGGTGAGCTCGTGGTCGAAGATCTCGGCGTCCGCGGGCGAGGCGAAGTAGCCATTGTCCTCACCGGCCTTGCGGTAGGTGCGCACCACGCGGTCGATGAGCTGCTTCAGGCTCGCCTCGCGGTCCGGGGAGCCCACCGCCCCACGGAAGTACTTGCTTGTGACGATGTTGACCGCGTTCACCGACCAGAAATCGGGGAACTCCACGCCGCGCTGCTCGAAGTTGACCGAACCGTCGCGCCAGTTGGTCATGACGACGTCACGGCGCTCCCAGACCACCTCGTCGT
Source organism: Streptomyces sp. MK37H (assembly GCF_018035285.1). Classification (NCBI taxonomy): domain Bacteria; kingdom Bacillati; phylum Actinomycetota; class Actinomycetes; order Kitasatosporales; family Streptomycetaceae; genus Streptomyces; species Streptomyces sp. MK37H. The sequence goes on from NZ_JAAAYH010000328.1 coordinate 2,908, forward strand.
ACGGATGCACGCCAGGGGTGGTGTGAATGCGCTCGATGCGCAGACCCTTGTTCGCCTTGCTGCCCTTGGAGCGGGAGCCTCGTGCCGGGCCGCTCGTCGTCTCTGTCATTCCGCCTCCCTGTACGGGCGAAAACGCCCTGATGTGCCCATTTCTTCCCCGGGCACGGTGTGTCTGTCTTTCACCCGGACACGGCAAGCGCCCCGGGCGGGTATGTGGGCCGCCGGTCAGTCGGCGGCGATGGCCGGCGCGGGGGCCTCCGCGGCCCCTTCGGCGCCGGGCCCGCGGTCGTGCGCGGGAGGCCGTTGCTGGTCACGCAGCTCCGCCACGGCGGCCTCGAAGTCCTCGAGGGAGTCGAAGGCGCGGTAGACGGAGGCGAAGCGGAGGTAGGCGACGAGGTCGAGCTTCTGGAGCGGGCCGAGTATGGCGAGCCCGACGTCGTGGGTGGACAGCTCGGCGCTGCCGGTGGCCCGGACCGCCTCCTCCACCTGCTGACCGAGCTTGGCGAGGGCGTCCTCGGTGACCGGACGGCCCTGGCACGCCTTGCGAACGCCCGAGATGACCTTGTCGCGGCTGAAGGGCTCGGTGACCCCGCTCCGCTTGATCACCATGAGTGACGCGGTCTCCACGGTCGTGAAGCGACGCGAGCAGTCGGGGCACTGGCGGCGCCTGCGGATCGAGCAGCCGTCATCCGTGGTACGGCTGTCGACGACGCGGCTGTCGGGGTGCCTGCAGAAGGGGCAGTGCATGACTCCGATCCCTCCCTCACCCTCAAAAACGGCGCATGACTGAACATGCCTGAACATGCCTGATGAGCCCCGTCCGGGCCGTAAGACCTTCCGAGGCGGCCACAAGCATAGGCCAAAACTCTGTCGGCGGATCCACCAGGGACCACAACCTGTGGGTGGCTTGCATCCATCAAACCACTAGATCTGGTGTCCGGCACTCAACCGAGCCGGATGGCGTGTCACGGGTCGGGAGCAGGCACGAGACTACGCGAACCCCGTGCGTCCCGGATTCACAGGGGTCGGGATGCAAGACTGGGGCCGCCGCACGGCGACCGGACCAAACGGCCCATACACCTAACCCTGTGATCACGTCAGTCCATCTGCGAAATTTCACTCGAACGTGTGTTTGGCGCAACCTTTCGAAAGCAACTACCGTTGTCCAACTAGGGAGAACATCTCGAGAGGGGCCGTCGTGACCACCACCGCAGAGAGCGCCACCGTTACCGCCCAGGAGCGCTCCCAGAGCCGACTCGAACAGACACACACGATGAACCAGACCCACCCGATGAACGACGACGCCACGACCCCGGAAGGGCAGAAGCCCGCACGCTCGCTACCAGGGCGACCTCCAGGCATCCGGGCGGACAGCTCGGGGCTGACCGACCGACAGCGGCGCGTCATCGAGGTCATTCGCGACTCTGTGCAGCGGCGCGGCTACCCGCCGTCCATGCGGGAGATCGGTCAGGCGGTGGGCCTCTCCAGCACCTCGTCCGTCGCCCATCAGCTGATGGCCCTGGAGCGGAAGGGCTTTCTGCGGCGCGACCCCCATCGGCCCCGGGCCTACGAGGTCCGCGGCTCCGACCAGCCCAGCACCCAGCCCCCGGACACCACCGGCAAGCCCGCCGCCTCATATGTGCCGCTGGTCGGCCGGATCGCGGCCGGCGGCCCGATCCTCGCCGAGGAGTCGGTCGAGGATGTCTTCCCGCTCCCCCGGCAGCTGGTCGGCGACGGTGAGCTCTTCGTGCTGAAGGTGGTCGGCGACTCCATGATCGAGGCCGCCATCTGCGACGGCGACTGGGTGACGGTGCGCCGCCAGCCCGTCGCGGAGAACGGCGACATCGTCGCCGCGATGCTCGACGGTGAGGCCACGGTGAAGCGTTTCAAGCGTGAGGACGGCCATGTGTGGCTCCTCCCGCACAACGCCGCCTACCAGCCGATCCCCGGCGACGAGGCCACCATTCTGGGCAAGGTGGTCGCGGTGCTGCGGCGCGTCTGAGCGCGCCGGATCGAGGTGCGCCCTCAGCGTGCCCCACGACCGGGCCCCGGGACCACTGCGCCGGTTCCGGGGCCCTGCTGTGTCTCGAGACCGTCGAGGTCCCTGTCATATGAGACGACCGCGCCCCCGCTAGTGCCGCGTCAGCCAAGGTTTGCCCGGTAGCGAGGCGTCCTGGTGCGGTCAGCTGCAAGGCGCCGAATCGGCCTCGAGGGGGCACCGCCCGGACGAAGTCCGGGGGAGGGCCTACTCGGTCGGTTCGGCAACGCCGCAGATGGCCGTGCCAGGGCGGCGAGCGGGGCAAACCTTGGCTGACACGGCACTAGGCCTCCTGTGCCTTGGCCGCCGCGTCGATGGCGGCCAGCGAGCGGCGCACCTGGTTGCGGTCGGTCGTGTACCAGAATTCCGGCATGGACTTGCGGAGGAACGAGCCATAGCGGGCCCGCTCGACCCGTGGATCCAGGACGGCGACGATGCCCCGGTCGCCCGAAGCCCGCACCAGCCGGCCCGCGCCCTGAGCCATCAGCAGCGCGGCATGGGTCGCGGCGACGGCCATGAAGCCATTGCCACCTGCCTCCTCCACCGCCTTCTGGCGGGCACTCATCAGAGGGTCGTCGGGACGGGGGAAAGGCACCCGGTCCATCACCACCAACTGACAGCTGGGCCCCGGCACATCGACCCCCTGCCAGAGGGACAGTGTGCCGAACAGGCAGGTCCTGGCGTCGGCGGAGAAGGAGCGGATCAGCTCGCCCAACGTCTCCTCACCCTGGAGGAGGATGGGCATGTCCAGACGCCCACGCAGGTCCTCCGCGGCCGCCTGGGCGGCGCGCATGGACGAGAACAGCCCGAGCGTACGACCACCCGCGGCCTCGACCAGTTCGGCGAGCTCATCGAGCATATCGGCGCGGCTGCCCTCGCGACCGGGCTGGGCGAGATGCTTGGCGACGTAGAGAATCCCCTGCTTGGAGTAGTCGAAGGGCGAGCCGACGTCCAGACCCTGCCAGCGCGGCGCGTCCTCCTCACCGCCCTCCGGATCCTGCGGGCTCTCAGGGGCGAGACCGAGTGAGGCCGCCACCCCGTTGAAGTCCCCGCCCAGCTTGAGCGTGGCGGAGGTGAGGACGACGGACCGGTCCTCGAACAGCTTCTCGCGCAGCAGACCCGACACCGAGAGCGGGGCGACACGCAGCGAGGCGCCGAAGCGGTCGTGCCGCTCGTACCAGACCACGTCGTACTCGGACGCTTCGACGATCCGCTCGGCCACCTGGTGGATGTTCTCCACGGCGCCCAGCGCCTGCTTGCGGACCGCGTCCTCGTCCTTGACCGAGGCGTCCCGTGTGGCGCCGAGCGCCGAGATCACCGTGCGGGCCGCGTCGCGCAGCGCCATCAGCACATAGCCGAGGTCCTCGGGGATCTTCTCGAGGCGGCCGGGCAGGGCGAGCTCCATCAGCCGCTCGAAGCCCTCGGAGGCGGTCTGGAGAGCGTCCGCCGCCTGTTCGTTGACCAGCTTCGCGGCACGCCGCACGGCGCGGTTGACCTGCCCCGGGGTGAGCTCTCCGCTGGCCACTCCGGTGACCCGGGAGACCAGCTCATGGGCCTCGTCGACGATCAGCACCTCATGGCTGGGCAGCACGGGGGCGCCCTCGATCGCGTCGATGGCGAGCAACGCGTGATTGGTGACGACGACATCGGCGAGCTTGGCCCGCTCACGGGCGGCCTCGGCGAAGCACTCCGCGCCATAGGCGCACTTGGACGCGCCGAGGCACTCCCGGGAGGTGACCGAGACCTGGGACCAGGCGCGGTCCGAGACACCGGGGGTCAGATCATCCCGGTCGCCCGTCTCGGTATCGTCCGACCAGTCGCGCAACCGCAGCAGGTCCTTGCCGAGCTTGCTGGTGGGCGCGGCGGCCTCGAACGGGTCGAAGAGCCCGGCCTCATCCGCGTCCTCCTGCGGGACGCCCTCGTGGAGCCGGTGCAGGCACAGATAGTTGGAGCGGCCCTTGAGCATGGCGAACTCGGGGCGGCGGCGCAGCAGCGGATGCAGCGCCTCCACGGTGCGGGGCAGGTCGCGCTCGACGAGTTGCCGCTGCAGGGCGAGGGTCGCCGTGGCGACGATGACACGCTCGCCGTGGGCGAGGGCGGGCACCAGGTAGCCCAGGGACTTCCCGGTGCCGGTGCCTGCCTGGACCAGCAGGTGGGAGCTGTCGTCGATCGCCTCCGCCACCGCTTGGGCCATGGCGGTCTGGCCAGGGCGCTCGGTGCCGCCGACAGCGGTTACGGCGGCGTGCAGCAGATCTTCGAGTGGAGGCGAGGACGATTCAGTCATAGGGCTGCCAGCCTAAGGGGCGGCACCGACATCACTCCTGTCGGTGTGGTCGGTGACGGACGGTTTCGGCCGGGGCGGGGTTCGGGCGGATCTTCGCTTCGTGGCACGGGTGGAGCCGCGCCGCGTGGGAACCGGGACCGGGCGAGCGGTGTATCAACAGTGGAATCTCGCATCGAGGCAGATGGATCGCCGGGGGGCACGGATGGTTGCGGAGGCTCACAGGACGTGTCGCAGGGCACGGTCGCGCAGCATCAGCGCGGCGCGTTTGCCGGGGAGTTCGACTTCCGCGGAGAAGCGGAAGCCGGCGCCCAGGAAGGCGGCCACGGAGGGGATGTTGCGGAGATCCGGTTCGGCCACGACCCGGTTGCAGAACGGACGGTGCTCGAGGACGAGGTCGGCGGCCGCGCGGAGCAGGGTTGTCCCCAGGCCGCGGCCGCGATCGCTGACCCGGCCGATGAGCAGGTGGATACCCGTGTCGTGCGGCCGGGCCGGGTAGTACCGCGCGAGCGGGTCCAGATCGGCGCGGTACACCTCCCAATAGCTCATCGGCACGCCGTCCAGGACGCCCAGACAGGGCACGCTGCGCCCATCGCCGTGGAGCTGGTCCCCTAGGTGGCTCGCGGTGGCCTCCTCGGGGCCGTCGAGCTCCCAGAAGGCGGCCACGGAGGGGTCGTTCATCCATTGGGCGATGAGCCGCAGATCGCGCCCGATGCGGACCGGGACGAGCTGGAAGGTGCCCAACGGGGTGTTGGTGGGCCCCCATTCGACGATGTGGTCGAGCAGATCCGGCCGGTCGTCGGCCTCCGGTCGGGCGGAGTCCAGGTCGATGCGTCGTGCGATGTCCTCTTCCTGGCGCAGCCGCATGTCGATGGTGTCGTCGGTGCTGGAGCTCGTACTGGAGTCGGTGTGCGGCACGGCGATGCTCTCCTCTCAGGGGTCTGGGCACGTCGGGAGGGACGTGGGGGGTGAGGGGCGTGATCGCGGGTCGCGGAGTCAAGCCATGGGGGTGACAGCGGTGGAGCCGGAAGGCGAGACAGACATGGAAAGGGGGTTGGGGATGGTCACATAGACGGACTGGGTGTCCACCGGTCCCACGAGCTCGTCCAGGCCGCGCAGCCGCGTGAGCAGATTGGCCTTGCAGCGCAGGGTGGGCGTCTCCAGGAGCCGGGCGGGAAGCGGTGAGCGGGTTCTGCCGGGGCCGGACGCGGCCTCGGCGAGGAAGCGGCGGAACGCGGCCAGCAGGACGCGTTCGTCGACGAGCCGCTGGGATCCGAAGGCGCCGATCAGTCCGAGGACGTTGTTGACACCCAGGTAGTAGGCGAACCGCTCATCGGTGACCTCGTCGGAGACGAAGGTGTCGCTGCGGCCGCCGATACCGGGCAGCCGGCGCTGGAGTTCGGCGTGCCGGGACGCGCGGAAGTAGTAGCCCTGGTTGTCCCGGTAGCGGCCGCCGACCGGCCAGCCGTCGGGGTCCAGCAGCACCAGCGTGTTCTGCTGGTGCGCCTCGAGCGCGATGCCGGCCTCTCCGTCCAGCCAGAGCAGGGGGCGTACGACCGTGTGCAGATAGCGCAGGAACCACTCCGTGCCGACGGCCGCGGTGGAACGGCCGGTGCGAGCGGCGAGCCGGGCGACGAGGTGGGCGAGCCGGGAGCACATCACCGGCTGTCCGGGCCAGGGGCGCGGCGCGAGGAGTCCGGCGACGCAGACGGCGTCGTCGCCGGGGCCGAACGGGTTGTGCCGGATGATGACGTCGAGGCCGGTCAGGGGTTCGCCATCCGGTCCGTCGACGGCGAGCCAGGCCGGGTCCCGGACGATATCGAAGCCCGGGAAGCCGGGGAAGGCCGCCCGCCACTGCTCGGCCAGCCCGCTGCGGAGCAGACGGTGCACCTCGACACCGCGGCGGAGTTCCTTACGGAGATTCTCACGACGGGAGTTGGTGATCCGCAGACCGAGGGAGAGTTTCAGCATGGCGGGAGCGCCGGGCCGGTAGACGGTGCGGACCGAGGAGGTGGGGTGCCAGAGGCCACCGGACGGCCCGAGGTCGTGCAGCAGGCCGGCGTCGAAGAGCGCGGCGACCTCCGGACGGTGCCGGATCTCGCGAGCCTGCCAGGGATGCAGGGGCAAGGGCACGGTACCGGTGGGCAGTTGGAGGCCGCTTCCCGCCAGGGAGAGGGCGAGCCGCTCGGCGGGCACGGTCCGGCCGCGCTCCGTCCAGGCCGACTCACAGGCCAGTGCGGACCGGCCGACCGCGATCCAGTGAAGGGGGAAGGAGCCACGCGTTTCCGGTGAGCAGACGGTGGATTCGGAGTCGGAGAGGCCCTCGCGGCTCTTCGGCGTGGGATGCAGGGGGTGACCGAAGAGGAGGGACTGTTCCGCGCTGAGGAACGGGGTGCTCGTGCTCGGATCGGCCCGTGCGGCCCGGCGGAGGGTGAGGAAGAGAGCGGTGCGCCGTACGGAGTCCGCGACACGGCCGACGAGTTCGGTGGCGTCCGCGTCGGGTTCGTCCCGCCGTGCGCTGTACGTCGCCTCGCGGGTGAGCAGGGCCGCGAGGGCGACGGCGCCGACAGCGGGCGCGTCATGGGGGCCGTGCTCCAGCAGCGGCGGGCCGAAGCGGTGCCAGCCGGTGGGCGACCAATAGCGCACGGGGACGAGCAGGACGGTTCCGCTGGCGGCGAGGGGAATGCGAAGGGTGTCCCCGTCGGGACGTACGAGGCCGCTCTCGCGCACCCAGCAGCGCAGCAGGTTCTCGACGGCAGCGGCGTCGGCCGCGATCTGCGGGTCGGGGTCGTCGAGCGGATCCGCACCGACCTCGCGGGTGCTGACCTGGCGGGGGCGGTTGTCCGGCGACGCTTCATGGCTGTCGTGGTTCTGCCGGGGCACGGCCGTCGCGGCGAGGGGCGGACCCTGGGCGGGCAGTCGCGGCGCGGGCGGCTCCTCCACGGAGGGCTCCAGGGCGGGTGGCGGCTCCAGGGCAGGTGGCTGGGGTGTTCCCATACCCGCTCCCGCCGCGCTGGCGAGCGGCGCCGTGGCGGGCGACGCCGCCGGGGGCA
>NZ_JAAAYH010000329.1:0-10175 GCF_018035285.1 Streptomyces sp. MK37H
CGGGGGTGCGCAACGGCCTCACGCTCTCCATCACCGGCGCGGTCGTCGGCGAATTCGTGATGGGTGGCGACGGACTGGGGCAGCTGCTGTCGGTGCAGCGCCAGGAGGCCGACACCATCGGACTGTTCTCGACGCTCGTCATGCTCGGCCTTCTCGCCGCCGTCTCGTACGGAGTGGTCCGCCTGGTCGAGCGGCTCGTTCAGCGCGACTGACAACTTTCACCCAAGAGGAGAAGTACGTGCGTTTCGTGCAGACGTCCATGAGGCGTGCCCACAGACATCGGGTCACGGGCGCGGCCGCCCTCGCCTCGGTGGTGGTACTGGCCACTTTGACCTCATGCGCCGAGGAGCCGGAGAACGCGGGGGTCAAGGGCGGCGCAAGCATCACCGTGGGGCTGACCTACACCCCCAACATCCAGTTCTCGCCGTTCTATGTGGCGGCCGAAAAGGGGTACTACAAGGACGCCGGACTCAATGTGACACTGCGCCACCACGGCGCGGCCGAAGATCTCTTCGGGGCCCTCACATCGGGCAAGGAAGATGTGATCTACGCGGGCGGCGACGAGATGCTTCAGGCGCGCGCCAAGAATGTGCCCGTCGTGGACATCGCCACCTTTTACCAGAAATACCCGGTGGGGCTGATCGTACCCAAGGAATCGAAGATCCGGACCCCCGCCGACCTCAAGGGCCGGAAGATCGGCACCCCCGGTGCCTTCGGCGAGACCTATTTCGGTTTGCTGGCGCTTCTGAAGGAGGGCGGCCTTTCCACCAAGGACGCCAAGGTACAGAACATCGGCTTCACCCAGCAGGCGGCCCTCACCGGAAACAAGGTCGAGGGGGTGATGGGCTATCTGAACAATGACGCCGTCTCGTTCAAGGAGGCGGGCAAGGAGGTCCGGTCGATAACCCTCAACTCGGGCTCGGCGGGGGATCAGCTGGTCGGTGTGGGTCTCGGCGCCAAGAAGAAGACGCTCGACAAGCGCGGCGACGACATCAAGAAGTTCGTCGACGCGTCTTTGCGCGGATTGCGCTATGCGATCGACCACCAGGACGAGGCCATCGATCTCAGCGAGAAGTACGTACCGGGGCTGCGCGGCGAGAAGCAGCGGAACAACGCCCGCGCGGTGCTCAAGGCCACGGCGCCGCTGATGAAGAACGATCAGGGCGAACTGGGCGCGATCGACCCGCAGACCTGGACCCGGATGGCCGACTTCATGTACGACCAGGGGCTCCTGGAGAAGAGCGTCACGCCTGAGGATGCCTACGACACGTCGTATCTGCCCAAGTCGTAGCCCGGTTCGGCGGGTGGTCAGGTGCCCGTCGTCCGGCTGTGCAGCGCGGCGGCCACCGTGAACGCGGCCGCCGCGCCCAGTGCGAGGGCCAGCCAGCTGCCCGTGGCCGAGGCGTTGGCCACGACGAACAGCCCGATCGGTGGGCCGGAGGCGGTGCCCAGGTTCCAGGCCAGCGACGCCAGGGCGCTCGCCCGGCCCACCGCCGCCTCGCCCGACCAGCGCAGCAGCAGCGGATAGAAGGCGGAGGAGTACATCAGCTCGCCCGCCGCGAAGATCACCGCGAAGGCGAGCAGCAGTCCGTACCGCACGGCGGCCGGGGCCGCCTCCCCGGCCAGCGCCGCGCCCAGACCGCAGCTGAACGCCGCGGTCCACAGCACCGGACCGGCCGCCAGGCTCACGGTCTCCGGCAGCCGTTCCAGCCGGCGGCGCAGCAGCGGCTGCAGGGCGATCAGGGCGAAGGAGTTGGCCGCCACCACCGCGCTGACCCAGCCCAGCGTGACCGCCATACGGTCGTGCATCAGCAGCGGTACGGTCGCCTCGATCTGGGTGAAGCCGACGATCGCGAAGAGCGCCTGGGCCAGGATCAGCAGCGCCATCGGACGGGCCCGCAGCAGGGTCCGATAGGTCGGCCCGCCCCCGGACTTCTCCGCGGACTCGGATGCCTCCGCGGCCCCGGGTCGTTCCTCCGGCCCGGGTCGGGCCCGGGGCCGTACGCCCAGGATCACCGCGATCAGCGGCAGCGCCGCCAGCCCGTTGGCCAGGTACAGCCAGCGCAGCGCCCCCACCGGGGTGGCCGCGCCGTGCAGCGCGAGCCCGGCCGCGACCGAACCCAGCCCGATCCCGGCGTTGTTGACGATGTGCCGGATGGCGAAGGCCGAGCGGCGTCCGCTCTCGGGGACGGCGGTGTCCACGATGCCCACGATCGAGGCGTAGAAGAGCCCGAAGCCCGCACCGACGCACACCCCCGAGGCGAGCACCGGCGCCACCGAACCGGCCGGCGCCAGCAGGGCGTACCCGACCGCGAGCGCCGCGCCGCCCAGCGCGCCCACCCGGTGCGGGCTGCCCCGGTCGGCCAGCGGTCCGCCGGCCAGGGCGGCGGCGAAGCTGGCCGCGGCCATCGCGATGAAGTAGCCGCCCGCCGCCCGGCCGCCGAGCCCCAGCAACTGGCTGATGTAGATCGAGGTGAACGGGAAGCACAGCCCGTTGCCCAGGCTGGAGAGCAGCAGCGCGCCCATGAGCAGGCCGAAGCGGCGCCCCAGGGGCGTACGGGGCGCCGTGGCGCGTATGGCCGTCACGAGGTGAGCGCGGCGCGCACCTTGAGCAGCTCCTCGACCCTGCGGAACTCGTACGGGGCCGGGAGGGAGAGCACCACATGGACCGCCCCGGCCTCGGCGAACCCCTCGACCAGCGGCAGCTGGTCCGGGTTGACCATCACCGTACGGGCCACCGCGCCGGGGTCCCGGCCGACCCGTTCGCACCACTCGTCCAGCACGCCGCCCAGCTCGCGGAACTCGGCGACCGGGTCCTCGGAGGCCCAGCCGTACCAGTTCCACCAGTCGGCCTCGCGGGCCACCAGCTCCAGGGTCCGCCGCCGCCCGGCGCCGCCGATCAGCAGCGGAAGCGGGCCCGCCGGGCCGGGGTTGAGCTTGGCCAGCCGCTCCTTGACGGCGGTGACGGATGCGGCGAAGGCGTCCATGCGCCCGGCCGGTCCGGGGAAGGGCAGCCCGTACTCGGTGTGCTCGGCCTCGAACCAGCCCGCGCCCAGCCCCAGCACCAGCCGCCCGCCGCTGAGCTGGTCGACGGTGCGGGCCATGTCCGCCAGCAGATGCGGATTGCGGAACGCGGTGCAGCTCACCAGCGGCCCGATGGTGGCCCGCCGGGTCTCGACCGCCATCGCGGACAGCAGCGACCAGCATTCGTAGTGGCGCCCGGCGGGGTCGCCGGTGTGCGGCAGGAAGTGGTCCCAGGTCCACAGCGAGTCGACCCCGATGGCGTCGGCCTCCCGCCACGCGGTGCGCAGCTCGGCGATTCCGGTGTGCTGGGGGTGGAGTTGGACGCCTACGCGCAGGGACACGGAGGGGAATCCTTTCTCTTGGCGGTTCGAGTCTCTAAACGGTTCGTCCGGGCGCGCCCGCCGTGGGGGCGGCTACGGCGTGACGACCACGCGGTAGACGGGCGTCTCCGCGGCCTGCTTGAGCGCCTTCTCGACCTCGTCCAGCGAGTAGCGCGCCGTGACCAGCGTCTCCAGCCGCCCGGACAGCTGCCCGCCGCGCAGCAGTTCGGCGGCGGCGCGCCAGTCGTCCGGCTCATGGCTGAAGGAGCCGGTGACGGTCAGCTGGCGGCGGTGCACCTCATAGCCGGGGAGCTCGGCGGGCGGGCCGCCGGGGCCGCCGCCGTAGAGGACGATGGTGCCGCCGTCGGCGACCGCGGCGAGTGCCGAGGCGATGGCCTCCTTGGACGCGATGGTCACGAAGACCACGTCCGCCGGGGGCAGCTGGCCGACCTCTTCGGGCGTGACGGCCGCGTCGGCGCCCGCCGCCGCGATGGCGGCCAGCCGCTGCTCGTCCCGTTCGACCACCGCGACGCCGCGGGCCTGGAGACGCGCGGCGACGGCGAGGTGGAGATGGCCCATGTAGCCGGCGCCGATGACGGTGACCCGGTCCCCGGCGCGGAAGCCGCCGCGGCGCAGCGAGTGGACCACACAGGCCAGCGGCTCGCCCATGGCGGCCACGGCGGGGTCGGCGTCGCCGACCGACCACACCCGGGAGGCGGGCAGGGCGATGTACTCGGCGAGCCCCGCGCCCATGGTGATCGCGCCGTCCTCCCGCTTGTGCCCCTGGAGCGCGACACAGATGGCGGTCTGGCCGCGTCGGCAGCTGCGGCAGGCGCCGCAGCGCGGCAGCCCGTCGAGGGCGACGAGGGAGCCGACGGCGGGCATGTCCTCCAGCGCGGCGGCCTTGGCGCCGATCCGCTCGACCCAGCCGGATATCTCATGTCCGGCGGCGGCGGGGTAGACCGTCATCCGCCCCGCGTAGAGATTGGCCTCCATGGTGCAGATGCCGCAGGCCGCGATGCGTACCAGCACCTCGGAGTCACCGATGTCGGGGACAGGTATCTCTCTGGTCTCCACCTGGCCTGCCGCCGTGATGACAGCTGTACGCATGTGAACTGCCTTCCGGATTACGGATGTTGTGCCGGGAGGCTATGCCGGGGCGGCGGGGGTGGCAAGGAAGAACGATCACATGCTGGATCGCGCTCCGGAAGATGTCCTGCGGAAGCCCCACCAGATGATCAGGGCCCCGGCCGCGGCGGCTGCCGCGCCGACGACGGAGGCCACGTGCATGGCGTGGACGAACCCCTCGTCGGCGATGTTCGACAGCCGGGGCAGCCGCATCTTCGCGCCGAGCAGCCGGGTGGCCTCGGGCGACTCCGCGGCGCCGTCGGCGGCACGGGACGGCAGTCCGCTGAGGCGCGGGGTGACCCGGTCGCGGTAGACGCTGACCAGGACCGAGCCGAGGACCGCCACCCCGAGGACGCCGCCGATCTGCCGCAGCGAGTTGTTGACGGCGGAGCCCGCGCCGGTCCGGTCGGCGGGGAGGATCGCCATGATGGCCTCGGTGGTGGGGGCGACGGCCGCGCCCATGCCCAGGCCCTGGAGGATGAGGAAGACCCAGAACAGCGGCAGTCCGCTGTGCTCGTCGAGGAACACGTACGCGACGAAGCCGGTGGTGGCGATCAGCATGGCCGCGGTGACGACCGGGCGCACCCCGTAGGCCCGTACCAGCCTGGCCGAGAGCGGGGCGCCCAGCAGCACGCCGAGGGCGACCGGGGCGATGGAAAGACCGCACTCCAGCGGGGTCTGGCCGTGGACGCCCTGGAGATAGAAGCTGGTGTAGTACATCGAGCCGTTGAGGCCGAAGAACGTGAGCATGACGGCGACGCTGGCGCCGGTGAAGCGGATGTCGCGGAAGAGCCGGACGTCGAAGCTGGGGTTGGCGACGCGCAGTTCGACGAGGACGAAGACCGCGACCAGCAGCACACCCCCGGCCAGCGAGCCGACGATGGCCGGGTCGGTCCAGTCGTTGCGGTGGCCGCCCTCGATGACGCCCCAGACGATGGCGAAGAGCCCGGCGGTGGAGAGCACCACGCCCAGCGGGTCGAACTTCTGCCGCACCCGGGTGACCACACCGGGCAGGAATACGAACGATCCGGCCACGCACGCCACCACGATCGGCACGTTCACCAGGAAGACCGAACCCCACCAGAAGTGGTCGAGCAGCGCTCCGCTGAGCATCGGCCCGGTGGCGATCGCGATTCCACTGGAACCCGACCAGATGGCGATGGCGGTGGCCCGGTGCCGCTCGTCGAAGACCTGGGCGATCAGGGCGAGGGTCGCGGGCATGATCAGGGCGCTGCCGATGCCCATCGCGCCGCGGGCCAGGATGAGTTCGGTGGCCGAGCCGGAGTAGGCGGCCCAGGCGGAGGCCGCGCCGAAGAGCACCATGCCGGTGAGCAGTAAGCGGCGGTGGCCGTAGCGGTCGGCGAGCACCCCGCCGGTGAACAGCAGCACCGCGAAGACCAGGGTGTAGGAGCTGATGCTCCACTGGAGCTGATTGGGGCTGGCGCCGAGCCCCTCGGTGGGGTCGGCCAGGGTCTTGAGGGCGACGTTCAGCACGGTGTTGTCCAGCCACACCGCGAGTTGGGACAGGACGAGCACCGAAAGCGCGAGCCATTGGCGACCGGTGGGGGAGTGTGAAGGACCGGCCTGGGTGGCATCGGTGGTCGCGGTGTTCTGTGCAGCCATGGGGGCGGCGCCTTTCGGGACCCAAGGCATGGTGGGGGGTCCGCGTCGTATGGCAAGGGATGGCGTGCTGGCTCTAGAGGAAGTTACCAATCCGCCGAGCGGAGGCGCAGCCCCTTGCCGACACGGGGAGGTGTCGTGGCCGGAACGCGAGGGTATTTCCCGGCGGGAAGTGTCCCATAAGGAACGATCTTCCTTGCCGTGTGCCAGGGGGCTCGTTACTGTTCCCGGAAAGGGAACGGGGGTGTCCTTTGAGCCATTTCGGAATTCAACCAAATGGGCGAGTGCCTATTGACGGATTTGACGCGGAGGTGGGAACGGGGGGCGCGGTTCGAACGGAGCCGGACATGGGGTCGGACAACCTGGAGGAGACTCTGGGCCAGGCGTTACGCCTCCTGGAGTCCGCCGTGCACCACCACCGCCGCTCCGCGCTGGCCTCGGCGTCCGCCGAACTGCCGGTGGACGGGGAGGCCGTGGCCGGGTGGGTGGCGCGGCTGGTGCTGCGCGCCGAGCGGGATGTGATCTGGAGTCTGCCGGAGGTCACGGGCGAGGACCACGCCCGGCTCGTCGGGCAGACGCTCGCCCAGCTGGCGGGCAAGGGGGTCAGGACCCGGATGCTGTGCCCGCCGGCGGTCATCCGGGGCGCGGCGTGGCAGCGTTCGGTGGGCACCGTGGCGCGCCTCGAGGTGCGCGTCTTCGAAGGGGTGCGGCAGGAGCTGGTGGTCGTGGACGGCGCGGCGGTCATCGCGCCCGACGCCTCGCCGGGTGAGCCCGGCGGCTCCCGCGCCTCGATGATCCAGAACTCGACCGTGGCCGATATGCTGCACCAACTGCTGTGCGGCATGTGGGACACGGCCCAGCGCCCGATGCGGCCGCTGTCGTTCGAGGGCGGCGCGCGCGGCCGGGTGCTGCGCGAGGTGCTGACGCTGATGGCGGAGGGCTACAAGGACGACGCCGCGGCACGCAAACTCGGCCTTTCGGTGCGTACCTACCGTCGCTACGTGGCCGACATCATGCGGGACCTGCAGGTCGAATCGCGGTTCCAGGCCGGAGTGCGCGCCGTGCGCGCCGGGCTGATGGAGTCCGACCCCGAGTAGGGGTGGGCCGCACAACCGGGGCGGCAGCCGGGTTGTTGGCGGTTTGAACGTTATTGGCACGCTTCTGTCCGCCGACGACCTGGCAGCTTCCTGCAGATTCCATCTTCTGACCGCGGGGTAACCGGCTGTCATCTGCAGCTTTATGACACGCCGACTAGTCGAACGCTGGTGTTCATCGGGTGCGTGACAGCTAGTGGACTCTGGGGTTGTCCCCTCCCGGACCGGCGCCTAGCGTCAGCGGAAGCTTCGTCGCTTTGCCCATGCCCGAAAATGGAGGTGCGCGGTAATGACCGCCATCGTCGAAGAGCGTCGTGAAACCATCAAGGAAATCGTCACCGATATTCTTGAGATCGACCCCGGCGAGGTCACCGAGACCAGTCTCTTCAAAGAAGAGCATGACGCGGATTCACTGCGTGCCATTGAAATACTCGCGGCATTGGAGAAGACCTTCAACATTGTTATAGACCAGTCCGAACTCAGCCGGATGGTGAACCTCCGGGGCGTCTATGAGGTTGTCTCCGACGCGGCGGGCTGGTGACCGCCGGATCCTGGCGGACTCCTCGGAAGGCAGGGCGAAATGCGTGGTGAGCCGGGTCGTAGGGTCGTTGTCACCGGCCTCGGGGCGGTGTCCGGCATCGGCATCGGCGCGGCGGAATTCCTCGCCGGACTGCGCGCCGGGAAGAGCGCGGCGGGGCCCATCACCGCCTTCGACACGGAGGGCTTCGACCGTTCTACGGCGTGTGAGGTCAAGGATTTCGAGCCGGACCGGTGGATTCGAAATCTCGATGTGCGGACGCTGGGCCGGGCGAGCCGGTTCTCGGTCGCGGCGGCCCGTATGGCGGTGGCCGACGCCGGATTCCCCGAGCCGGAGAGCGCGCTGCGCGACATACCCTGTCTGATCTCCGTCGGCACGACCGACGGCGAGTCCAGGGACCTGGACCATCTGGTCGAGGAGGAAGTGGACCTGGGGCCCGAGCGGATGGATCCCACGGTCGCCCGGCGGGTGCCCGCCGGACGGCTGTCGAGCGCGATCGCCCAGGAGTTCGGCCTCACCCGCGCCGAGGCGGTCACCCTCCCCACCGCGTGCGCCGCCGGGAACTACGCGGTCGGCTACGGCTACGACGCCATCCGCGGCGGGGACGTGGACGTGGCGCTGTGCGGCGGGGCCGACGCGCTGTGCCGCAAGACCTTCACCGGCTTCTACCGCCTGGGCACCATCGCCCCCGAGCGCTGTCAGCCCTTCGACAAGGACCGCAAGGGCATCCTGACCGGCGAGGGCGCGGGCATCCTGGTGCTGGAGAGCCTGGAGTCGGCGCTGGCCCGCGGCGCCCGTATCTACGCCGAGGTACTCGGCTACGGCCTCAACTGCGACGCGGACCACCCCGTGGCCCCCAACCAGGACAGCGTGGTCCGCTGTATGCGGCTCGCCCTGGAGAACGCCCGTGTCAAGCCGGACGAGGTCGACTTCATCTCCGCCCACGGCACCGGCACCAAGGCCAACGACATCACCGAGGCCCGCGCCATCCGCCAGGTCTTCGGGGACACCGCCCCGCCGCGCACGGTCTCCATCAAGTCGATGATCGGCCACTCCATGGGCGCCGCGGGGGCCTTGGCCTCGATCGCCTGCTCCCTCGCGCTCACCGAGGGCTTCATCCCGCCGACCATCAACCATGAGCACACCGACCCCGAGTGCGGTCTGGACTGTGTGCCCAACCAGGCCGTGGCAGCGGACCTGAAGGTGGTCCAGAACAACGGGCTGGCCTTCGGCGGCAACAACGCCGTCGTCATCTTCGGCAAGGCCCGAGCGGACTGGTCATGAGTCAGCTGGTGACGGGCGCGGGCGCGGTGGCGAGCGTGGGCGAGGGCGTCGACGAGGTCTTCCGGGCCCTGTGCGCGGGCACCAGCGGAGTCGGCGAACTGCGCGGCTTCGACCGGGAGCGGTACCGGACCCGCCACGCCTACGAGATCGACGACCGCCCCGCGCCCGGCACCGACCTCCCCGGCCGGGCCACCGACTGGCTGCTGCGCGCGGTCGGCGAGGCCGCGGCCCAGGCGGGGCTCGGCGAGGACCTGAGCGAGGTGCCCGTCCTCATCGGCACCGGGCTGCGGGAGCTGCGTTCGGCCGAACTCGCCTGGCGCGACGGCACGCCCTTCGACATCGGCCGGCTGCACTTCGGCACCGCGCTGCGGACACGTTTCGGCGCGGTCCGCACCCACACCTTCTCAGGGGCCTGCTCGGCCTCCCTCTACGCGCTCGCGCTCGCCGCCGACCTGCTGACCACGGGGGCCGAGGACACCGTCGTGGTGGCGGGAGTCGACACCCTCACCGAGTCGATGTACGGGCTTCTGGACCGCGTCAACAGCGAACCCCCCGACCGCGTCCGGCCGTTCGACCGGGACCGCCGCGGGGTGCTGATGGGCGACGGCGCGGCCGCCGTGGTGCTGAGCCGGGAGGAGCCCGGCGCGGAGGCCCGCGCGCTCGGCCGGGTGCGCGCCGTCAGCATGAACTGCGACGCGAACCATGTGACCGCCCCCGACCCGCAGGGCATCGCGCGGGCGGTGCACGAGGCGCAGTGGCGGGCGGGCGTCAAACCGGGCGACATCGACCTGGTGCTGCTGCACGGGACCGGCACTCAGCTGAACGACGCCGCCGAGGCGGCCGCCATCGCCGAGGTCTTCGGCCGCGAGGTCAGCGGGCCCCTGATGACCGCCATAAAGTGCATGACCGGCCACACCTCGGGCGGCTCCGGGCTGCTCAGCCTCATTGTCGCGCTGGAGTCCCTGGCCTCCGGCCGGGTGCCGCCCACCCTGGGCCTGGCCGAACCGCTGCCCGAGGCCGAGGCGTTCCGCTTCGTCCGGGAGGAGGCCCGGGAGGGCGGGGATCTGCGGGTCGCGCAGATCGACGCGTTCGGCTTCGGCGGGGTCAACGCGGTCGCCATCGTCGAGAGGGCCGGCCGATGACGCATGGCCCCGGCGAAGTCGTCGT
>NZ_JAAAYH010000033.1:0-40817 GCF_018035285.1 Streptomyces sp. MK37H
GCGGTCGTCGGGCGTGCGTAGTCGTCAGGCGTGCGCCGGGGTCAGGCGGCCCATGCGCTCCAGGACGGCCTCGGCCGTCGGCGCGTGGAGTTCGTCGACGATGCGGCCGTCGGCGAGGAAGACCACGCGGTCCGCGTAGGAGGCGGCGACGGGGTCGTGGGTGACCATCACGACGGTCTGGCCCAGCGCGCTCGCGGAGCCGCGCAGGAACTCGAGGATCTCGGCGCCGCTGCGGGAGTCGAGGTTGCCGGTGGGCTCGTCGGCGAAGACGATGTCGGGCCGCCCGGCCAGCGCGCGGGCGACGGCGACACGCTGCTGCTGGCCGCCGGAGAGCTGGGCGGGCCGGTGGCCGAGCCGGTCGGCCAGGCCGACGGTCCGGATGATGCTCTCCAGCCAGGCCCGCTCCGGTTTGCGGCCCGCGATGTCCATGGGAAGGGTGATGTTCTCCAGGGCGCTCAGGGTGGGCAGCAGGTTGAACGCCTGGAAGACGAAGCCGATGCGGTCGCGGCGCAGCCGGGTGAGCTGACGGTTGTTCAGCGAGGCGATCTCCGTGTCACCGAGGCGGACCGAGCCGAAGGACGGCGAGTCGAGCCCGGCCACGCAGTGCATCAGGGTGGACTTCCCCGACCCGGACGGACCCATGATCGCGGTGAACCGCCCCTTGCCGAAGCCGACCGTGACCGCGTCGAGGGCCACCACACGGGTGTCCCCCGTGCCGTACACCTTCGTCAGGTCGGTGGCGTGGGCCGCGTAGGACTCCGGGGCGGAAGGGGGCTGGTGTGCGTGCATGCCGATCCTCGGTGAGCGCTCGGTGGATGGCCCTCGTGGCGGAGGGCGTCGCCGCTGATGGCGACGTCCTCGAGCCTCCCGCCCGGCCACCCCCGCGCGGATCCCCCGACCATCCGGAGCCGCATCCCCCGATCGGGGGAGATCGCCGCGGAACCACCGCTCGGCACGCCCGCCGGACCGCTACTCCGCGCGCCCCGTGCGGAAGGCCCAGGCCGCGATCTCGACCCTGTTGCGCAGCCCCAGCTTCGCCTGGACCGAGCCCAGATGGGTCTTGACCGTGCTGGGCGCGATGTACAGCTCGGCGGCGATCTCCGGGTTGGTCAGCCCGCGGGCGATGCCCTGGATGACCTCCTCCTCGCGGTCGGTCAGCGGCTCGGCCGGCTCATGTGCGGCGCGCCGCCGGCTCTTGGCGAAGTGCTGGAGCAGCCGGAGGGTGATCTGCGGGGCGACCATCGCGTCCCCGCGGACGGCCGCCCGCACGGCCTCGGTCAGCAGCGCCGGACCGGCGTCCTTCAGGAGGAAGCCGGACGCCCCGTTCGACAGCGCCGTGTACACATACTCATCGAGGTCGAAGGTGGTGACCACGACCACCTTCGGTGCGCCGGGCCGACCGCCGCCGGCCAGTCGGCGGGTGACCTCCAGACCGTCGGGCGGGGGCATCCGGATGTCCACGAGGCACACATCCGGCTGGGTCTCGCGGGCCAGCGACAGGGCCGAGGCCCCGTCGGCGGCCTCGGCCACCACCTCCATGTCGGACTCGGCCGACAGCACCATGCGGAACCCGGCCCGCACCAGATGCTGGTCGTCCGCGACCAGGATGCGTATGGTCATGCCGTCCTGCCCTCCCGTAGCCGCAACCCGGTTCGTACGGCGTGCCGCCCGCGTGTCCGCGAGGTGCGCGCGGCCTCGTCGGGGCGCAGCGGTACGGAGGCGCGGACCCGCCATCCGCCCTCGGCGCGGTGGCCCGCCTCGAAGGCGCCGCCGAGCAGCTCGATCCGCTCCCGCATGCCCATGATGCCGAAGCCGCCGCCGAGCCGGCCGAGGCTGCCGCGGTTTCCGGACGGGGAGCCGTGTCCGTCGTCCTCCACGACCAGTTCGGCATGGCGTGCCGCCACCCGGGCGGACACATCCACCGACCGCACTCCGCGCGCATAGCGCTGAGCGTTGGTCAGGGCCTCCTGAAGGACGCGGCTCAGCCCGCCGGTGACCTCGGCCGGTACGTCCTCCGGCAGATCCCGCCCGAGGTCCAGCCGGACCGGCAGCCCCGTCCCCCGCGCCTCGTCCACGATGCGGGTCAGGACCTCGCCGAGGTTCTCCGGGTGCCGCGGGGTCTCGTCACCGCGCATCGAGCCCACCAGGCGCCGCATCGATGTCAGCGCCTCGCCGCCCGCGTGCTCGACGGCCTCGAGCATCTCGTTCAGCGCCCGCGGGTCGGGGGTGCCCCGCCCGGTGACATGGCGCACGGCCTGCAGCTGCACCACGATCGCGGTCACCTGGTGGGCCACGGTGTCATGCAGGTCCCGGGCCAGCGCGAGCCGTTCCTCCTGCCGCACCAGCTGTCCGGTGCGCTCCTGCTGGACGTCGTAGAGACGGAGCACCAGCCCGCAGACGAAGGCCAGCGCCAGCAACAGCGCGGTGTTGTCGGAGAAGTCACCGGGATCGGAGTCCCGCAGGAGCGGGATGGAGAACACGCTGACGCTCATCGCCGCCACAGACACCAGGGCCCACCAGGGCGTGCAGCGGCGCACCGCCACGGCGAGGAGGAACAGCAGGCCCATGAGTTCGGTGCCGCTGGACTCGCTGGTCACCATGTTCACCGGCATCAAGTGGTAGGCCACCGTGGCCGCGAAGGTACCGGCACAGGCCACCAGCGCGGCCCTCGGGACCCACCGGACATCGCGCACGACGGCAAGCACGGCCATCGCCCCGGCCAGGGCTCCGGAACCGATCGGCACCCAGTCCCCGGCGAACGCCTCCGTGTCGAGGTCCGGGTCGAGGACGAGCCGTTCCCGCACGTCCTGGTAGACGGAGAAGAGGAACCACAGCGCCAGCGCGGCAATCACGATCCGCCCCGGCCAACGTCGATAACCGGCGCGCCGACCGGAGGACACAGCTATTCGCACCCGCGCCACCCTACGCACCTACGGCGGCGATTGCCGCCCGCCTCCCGCGCCCGGGCCCGTGTCCGTGTCCGGGCCCGTGTCCGTGTCCGGGCCCGTGTCCGTGTCCGGGCCCGTGTCCGGTCCCACGCCCGGGCTCTGGCCCGGGTCGGTGGGCATGGGCGCGGGCCGTGCGTCGCGCACTCGCTCCGGTGTCCAGTACGAGGGGTCCGGCGGATCCGCCCGGTGGGTCCGTGGCGTGTCCGGGGCGGGGGGATCGCCGGTGTCGTCGCCCCGGGCGGCGACGGCGAGGACCGCGACGATGGCGGTTCCCACGACCGCCGCGGTGATGAGCACTGCGGTGAGCGGGCGCATGACGTTCTCTCCCGATGGTGGGGCGCTACGGATGCCGGAGGCCGGGACCCCCTGAGTGCGGGGCCCCGGCCGGGTGCGGTGTGTGTGGTGCTCAGCCGTTGGCGGTGTTGTTGTAGATCGTCTGGATCTTGTTGTCGAAGTAGGCACTGTCGATGTAGGCGGGCGGATCGGTCCGGGTGCTGGTGACGCCGATCTCGGTCCCCAGGCCCGTGGTCTCGTTGTAGTCCCGCAGCCAGGGGCCGCCGCTGGCGCCCTCGACCATGGTGCACCCGTTCTGCACCCGGGAGCCGTCCTGCCACGTGGGGATGTTCTGGCACACGTAGGGCAGCTCGCCGTCGTAGCCGAAGGCGGCCGGATAGCCCCAGACGGTCACGGTGTTGGAGTACCCGTAGTTGTAGCCGAGCCCCATGCCGCCGACGGTGTTGACCAGCTTGCCGGCGCCGTTGTCCCAGACGTTGACCACGCCGATGTCGTAGTTCAGGTCGCTGTTGTTGATCCAGCCGTTGAACGTGGTCAGCGTCTTGGCGGACCAGGTTCCGTACGGCCGCGAGCCGTTGTAGTACGCGGGTACGAACACCCAGTTGGTGGCCCAGGTGCCACCGGCGCCACCGTGGACGCAGTGCCCCGCGGTGAACACCATGTTCTTCGTGGGATTGTTGACCGCGGCGGCGGAGCAGGCGTAGTCGCCGCCGTTGGTCGGGTTGTGGAAGAAGACCTTGCCCTGCACGATCGAGGTGGCGATCCGCACCCCGCGGGCCTTCTTCGAGCTGGCCTTCTGCGGTTTCGCGAGCTGAGCGGGTTCGGCCGCCGCGTCGATGGCCGCCTTCCGCGACGCCTTGGCGTCGGTGGGCGTGTCGGCCTCGACGGCTCTGCGCATACGCTGCGGGGTCCAGTATGTCTCGGCGGACTCCGCGGATGAGCGGGACGCGGCGCTCTTGTGCGTGGACACCGCGGTGTCCACGCTGCGTGTGACGGTGCCGTGCGAATCGGCGGACGCGGCCGCCGGAATCGTCAGGGCGAACGCGAAAACCACTCCGCTCGCCGCTAAAACGACCTTGCGTATCTGCACCAGTCCCCCCAGTTTTTGAACGGGACGGGGAGCGGATGCCCCCGGTGAAATCCCGGGCGCACCGTATCGCGTGATGAAGTGCGCACGCCAAGATCCCGCAGGTGGTCAGAACGGTATCCGGCCAGGCATGACGCCCCCGGCCCAGTACGGAGAATCGCCTCGCGACCGCTGGACTGCCCTTTTCGGTAAAAGCGGAATGGGTCGTGTGCCGCATTGAACGAGGAATTCCGACGCGTCAACGCGCGTCAACGGCCGCCTTCTCCCACTCGGCGACGGCCACCCGATACCCGACAGTGTCCGGAACCCGCATTCGCATTTCTCTTGTCGAATTCACGGAAGTATTCACGCATTCACCGGAGCCCCGCACTACGCGATGGGCCCGCCTGCCGCAGCGAATGCTGTTAGCCTCCCGGCAGCCCCGTAGGCCCGCCGCTCCGAGGAAGACCATTGGTGACGAACCTCCAGGACGACCAGGACGCCCAGGACAGCCAGGACACACCGGCGCCGCCGCACGCGCCGGACGCGCCTGACGCGCCTGACGCGCCGCCCCCGGGCTGCCCCGCCCACGCCGCGCGGCTGTACGGGCCGGACTTCCGGCGTCGGCCGGACGAGACCTACCAGCGGATACGGCAGGACAGCGGACCGGTCGCCCCGGTCCTGCTCGAAGGCGACATCGACGCCTGGTTCGTCCTCGGCTACCGCGAGACCCGTCAAGTGCTGTCCGACACCGAGACGTTCGGCCGGGACCCGCGCCGCTGGAACGGCTGGGACAGCGTGCCGCCGGACTGGCCGCTGATGCCGTGGGTGGCGTACAGCCCGATGATGACCTTCACGGAGGGCGAGGAGCACCAGCGGCGCGCGACGGCGGCCAGCGAGGCCCTCGCCACGATCGATCCCTTCGTGCTGCGTGGCCACTGCGAGCGGCTCGCCGATCAGCTGATCGACAAGTTCGCCGCGAGCGGCAGGGCGGATCTGGTGTACGACTACATCTACTCGGTGCCCACCCTCGCCACGGCCGAGCTGTTCGGCCTGGCCGAGGACGAGGCCGGGCTGGAGGCCCTGGCGGCGGGGCTGACCATGTCGTTCCTCTCCAACGAGGAGGCCATCGCCGGTCAGCAGCGGGTCGCCGCGTATGTGACGGAGCTGGTGCGGGCCAAGCGCGAGGAACCGGGCCCCGACCTCACCTCGCGGTTCATCCTGAACACCCCGGACCTCACCGAGGAGCAGCACACCGCGGACGTCATGGTGCTGATGGCGGCGGCGCTGCCGCTGACCTCGTACTGGATCGGCAACACCCTGCGGCTGATGCTTACCGACGAGCGCTTCGCCATGACCCTCTCGGGCAACCGCCGCAGCATCGGCGAGGCCATGAACGAGGTGCTGTGGGCGGACTCCCCGCTGCAGAACCTCATCGGGCGGTACGCCACCCGCGACACCGACCTCGGCGGCCGGCGCATCCACGCCGGCGACCTCGTCGTCCTCGGCCTGGCCGCCGCCAACGCCGATCCGCTGCTGTGGCCCGACATCCCCGTCGGCCACGCCGGGAACCACTCCCATGTCGCCTTCAGCGGCGGCGACTACGGCTGCCCGGCAGGCGGCCCCGAGACGGCTAGGATCATCGCGGAGACGGCGATCGAGGTGCTGCTGGACCGGGTTCCGGACCTGACACTGGCGGTCGCGCCCGACGAGCTGAGATGGGTGGACTCGTTCTGGTACCGCTGCCTGGAGTCGCTGCCCGTCACGTTCAGCCCCACCCCGGTCACCGCGGGCTAGCACACGAAGAAGCGGAATAGACACCGGAGGCCCTCCGTTGACATAGTTCAACAATCAACTACTTCGGAGGAGGATGAGTCCGGTGCAGTTCGGGATCTTCACGGTCGGGGATGTGACGGAGGACCCGACCAGGGGCACGACGCCGAGCGAGCACGAGCGGATCAAGGCCATGGTCAGGATCGCGCTGAAGGCGGAGGAGGTGGGTCTCGACGTCTTCGCGACCGGCGAGCACCACAACCCGCCGTTCGTGCCGTCCTCCCCCACCACGATGCTCGGGTATGTCGCTGCCCGCACCGAGCGGCTGATCCTCTCGACCTCCACCACGCTGATCACCACCAACGACCCGGTGAAGATCGCCGAGGACTTCGCCATGCTCCAGCACCTGGCGGACGGCCGGGTCGATCTGATGATGGGGCGCGGAAACACCGGTCCGGTCTATCCGTGGTTCGGGCAGGACATCCGCCAGGGCATTCCGCTCGCCATCGAGAACTACGCCCTGCTGCACCGGCTGTGGCGAGAGGACGTGGTGGACTGGGAGGGGCGGTTCCGCACCCCGCTGCAGGGCTTCACCTCCACGCCGCGGCCCCTGGACGGGGTGCCGCCGTTCGTCTGGCACGGCTCGATCCGCTCGCCGGAGATCGCCGAACAGGCCGCCTACTACGGCGACGGCTTCTTCGCCAACAACATCTTCTGGCCCAAGGAGCACTTCCAGCGGCTGATCGACCTCTACCGGCGGCGCTACGCCCACTACGGCCACGGCACGCCCGAGCAGGCGGTCGTCGGGCTCGGTGGCCAGGTGTTCATCCGGCCCAACTCCCAGGACGCCGTACGTGAGTTCCGGCCGTACTTCGACAACGCGCCGGTCTACGGCCACGGCCCGTCCCTTGAGGAGTTCACCCGCGACACCCCGCTGACCGTCGGCAGCCCGCAGGAGGTCATCGAGAAGACCCTGGCCTTCCGTGACACCTTCGGCGACTACCAGCGCCAGCTGTTCCTCATGGACCATGCCGGGCTGCCGCTGAAGACCGTCCTGGAGCAGCTGGACCACCTCGGCGAGGTCGTGCGGGTCCTGCGCACCGAGTTCGCCAAGGACCGCCCCGCCGGCGTGCCCGACGCCCCCACTCACGCTTCCCTCGTCGCCCAGCGCGACGCCGAGGCCGCGCGGGTCGGCACCGGTCTCCAGGAGGTCCGGCCCGAGTAGCCCGGCGTCCCCCGGGGAGATCCGGCGTTCCCCGGAAGAGAAGAGGACGCCGGGGCCCTGGGTCCGGTGGTGTCAGTTGCCGGGTGGCTGCTGGAGCATGGCGAGGGTCAGGACATTGCCGCCGATGCCCCAGCCGCCGTCGGTGACCTCCTCGACCAGGACCAGGGTGGTGGCGCGGGCGCGCTCACCGTAGATCTCGACGTACAGCTCGGTGGCACGGGTGACGATCTCCTCCTTCTGCTTCTCGTCGAGGGATCCGGCAGGGACCTTGAAGTTCGCGAAGGGCATGGTCGTTCTCTTTCGTACGTGGGACTTCGGTGTGTTCGAGGGTGCGATTCGGGTGTGATTACAGTGAGCTGCCCGTGGTGAGCAGATCGTCCAGCCCGGCCCGGCGGAAGAACTCGGCGCGGACGCGGTCGGCGACCGCGGAGACGACTTCGCTGCCGTCGCGGCTGGGGTCTATGTGGGTGCGCAGCGGCCGGGTGCCGGCCGGCAGGGCCACCAGGCGTACGACGGCGTCGGCGACGTGCGCGGCGTCCGCGTCCGGCGGGATCAGCGCGGCCAGCCGCTGGTCGAGCTCGGCCAGCAGGGTGCCGTAGCGCTCGTCGTAGGCGGTGGCGCGGTCGGGGTCGGCGGGCGCGCCCGCGTGGCGGAAGTGGTTGGTGCCGGAGGTGAAGGCGCCGGGGACGACGATCGCGGTGTCGATGCCGAAGCGGACCACCTCGGCGGCGTAGCTGACGGCCAGGGCGTCCATGGCGGCCTTCGCGGCGAAGTAGGGCCCGATGAAGGGCGGGCAGCCGCCGCGGGTGCTGGAGCTGCCGATCCACACCAGCAGCCCCTCGCCCTGGGCCCGCAGATGCGGCAGCGCGGCGCGGTTGACGCGCTGGGTGCCCAGGACGTTGACGTCGTACAGCTGGGCCAGTTGCTCGGGGATGAAGGCCTCCGCCGGGCCGGTGGCCATGTGTCCGGCGTTGTGGACGATCACGTCCAGCCGGTTCCGGTCGGCCAGGATGCGGGCGACGGCGGCGTCGGCGGAGTCCTGCGAGGTGACGTCGAGCTCCACGGCACGCAGGTCGGCGTCGTGGTCGGTGGCGTAGCGGGTCAGCTCGGCCACCGCGGAGGCGTTGCGGGTGGCCGGCTGCCGGATCCCGGCGTAGACGGTGTGGCCGGCGCGGGCCAGAGCGCGTGCGGTCAGCGCCCCGAAGCCGCTGGAGGCCCCGGTGACCAGGATGGTCGTGGGTGTGTCGGAGGGCATGGGGTCCTTATGGGCGAGAGGAGGGGGAAGGTCGCGCGGTGGCGGTCAGATGATGCCGCCGTTGGCGCGGACGCGCTGACCGTTGACCCAGTGGCCGGCCGGGGAGGCGAGGAAGGCCACGACCTCGGCGATGTCGGCGGGGGTGCCCAGGCGCTCCAGCGGGGGCTGGGCCGCCATCCGGGCGATGGTCTCCTCGTCCTTGCCGTCGAGGAACAGGTCGGTGGCGGTGGGGCCGGGGGCCACGGTGTTGACGGTGACGTCCCGCCCGCGCAGCTCGCGCGCCAGGATCATGGTGAGCGCCTCGACCGCTCCCTTGCTGGCGCTGTAGGCGCCGTAGGCGGGGAGGGCCAGGCCCACGATGGACGTGGAGAAGGTGATGAGTGCCCCGCCGCCGCGGATCCTGCGGGCGGCCTGCTGGGCGACGACGAAGGTGCCGCGGATGTTGGTGCGGTGCAGCGTGTCCAGCTCGGCGAGGTCCAGCTCGGCGATGGGCGCCAGGTACATCCGGCCGGCCGCGTGGACGACGACGTCGACACCGCCGAACTCGGACTCCGCGGTGTCGAAGAGCGCGGCCACCTGCTGTTCGTCGGCGACGTCGGCCTGGACGGCGACGGCCCGGCCACCGGCGGCGGTGATGTCCTTGGCGGCGGCCTCGGCCGGTTCGCGATGGCCCGCGTAGCCGATCACGACGGCGTATCCGTCGGCGGCCAGCCGCTTCACCGCCTCGTGGCCGATACCGCGGGAGCCTCCGGTGACGATGGCGACGCGGGGCCGGTCGGTGGGGTGCTGAGGCGCGGTTTCCTGGGGCGACATGGAGACTCCTGGAGGACATGTACTGGCGGGCGGATGCCACGGCGTACGGGCCGTGGCCCCCGGGGCGCCGGCGTCGTTCGCCGCCGTGCCCCTTCGGTGTTCCCAGCTTGGGCCGGGATGGCCGGGCCAGCCACGGTTCTCTCCACCCAGGGGTTGTCAGCCCCTGGCTCAGCTCACCGGCACAAGCGACCATGGAGGGCGTGAACCACTCCGAATTCGCCGCCTTCCTGAAGTCCCGGCGCGACCGCATCCGCCCGGCCGACGTCGGTCTGCCCGCCGGTCCGCGGCGCCGGGTGCCCGGCCTGCGGCGCGAGGAGGTCGCCCAGCTGGCCGGGCTGTCCGCGGACTACTACACCGAGCTGGAGCGCGGGCGCGGCGCCCAGCCCTCCGCCCAGGTGCTGGCGGCGCTCGCCCGGGCGCTGCGGCTGAACGGCGACGAGCGCGACCATCTGTTCCACCTCGCCGACCGTCCCGTCCCACCGGCGACGCACGGCCCGGCCGCACAGGTCCAGCCGGCCCTGCTCGGTCTGCTGGACCGGCTCACGACCACCCCCGCCCAGGTCATCACCGATCTGCACCAGACGCTCGTACAGAACGAGCTGGCCGCGGCGCTGGTCGGCCGTCCCCCGGCGGTGCGCGGCCCCGCGGCGAGCCTCGTCTACCGCTGGTTCACCGATCCGGACGCCCGTGGGCTCTACCCGCCCGAGGACCACCCCCACCACTCCCGGGTCTTCGTAGCCGATCTCCAGGCCGTCGCCGCCCGGCGCGGCGGCGACTCCGAGGTACGGCGGATGGTGGCCGCGCTCCGCCGCCGCAGCGAGGAGTTCGCCGCCCTCTGGGACACCCATGACGTGGCTCTCCGGCGGACCGACCACAAGCGCATCGTCCACCCCTCGCTGGGCGTCATCGAGCTGGACTGCCACTCCCTGTTCAGCGAGGACGGCCACCAGCGGCTGCTGTGGTTCAGCGCCCCGCCCGGCACCGAGGGCGCCGCCCAGCTGGAGCTTCTCTCGGTGATCGGCACGCAGGACATGACGGCCGGCGAGCACAGCGCGTCACCGTGATCCCCCGCGGTGTGGCGGCCTCGGAGGCCGGGCACGGCTCCCTGATCGCGCCAACGTGGTGACGTTCGGGGGTGCGGAGCATGCGAGCGGCCCGTCATTGGGAACCCCTGTCGCAGTACGAGCGGGCTCCGCCCGGTGCCGGGGTCACGGCACCGGCAGGGGCCCGCCGGTCTCCGACTCACCCAAGGACCCCGTATGAACGGACCAGCCCCGCTTCTGACCCTGAACAACGGCGTGCGGATGCCCGCCCTCGGCCTCGGTGTCTACCAGAGCCCGCCCGAAGAGACCGTCTCCGCGGTGACGACCGCGATCGGGAACGGCTACCGCCTGATCGACACCGCGGCCGCCTACGGCAACGAGAAGGAGGTCGGCGAGGGCATCGCCCGCTCGGGCATCGGCCGCGAGGACATCTTCGTCATCACCAAGCTGTGGCTGACCGACTACGGCTACGACTCCACCCTCCGGGCCTTCGACACCAGCCTCACCAAGCTGGGCCTCGACCACCTCGACCTGTATCTGCTGCACTGGCCGGTCCCGTCCGCTTACGACACCACGGCGGCCTCGTACAAGGCGGCCGAGAAGCTGCTGGCCGACGGCCGGGTGCGGGCCATCGGCGTATGCAACCACAGCCCCGGACACCTGACCGATCTCATGGCGCGCACTGACGTCGTGCCCGCGGTGAACCAGGTCGAGCTGCACCCGAACTTCAGCCAGCCCGAGCTGCGCGCGTTCGACGTCCGCCATGGCATCCTCACCCAGTCCTGGTCGCCCATCGGCGGGGTGAACCGCTACGGGGGCGAGGGCGCGGACAAGGTCAGGGACCCGCTCCAGGAACCCACCATCACCGGCCTCGCCGAGAAGTACGGCAAGAGCCCGGCCCAGATCATCCTGCGCTGGCAGGTCGAGCACGACCTGTGCGCGATCCCGAAGTCCGTCAAACCCCACCGCATCGCGGAGAACATCGACATCTTCGACTTCTCCCTGACCCCCCACGAGGTGGCCGCCATCGACGCGCTCGACACCGGAGCGCGCGGCGGACCCGACCCCGACCGGGTCACGCTCGACACATTCTCCTGAGCCACCGGCGCGGGGCGGCCACCGGCCGCCCCGCACACGGTCGTCCGGGCAGGAGACTACCGAGCTTCATCGTGGAATGATGACGCGTGCTTTTGTCGGTTCCAGACCTCTGTCGGTGGGAGAGAGGCATGAGGGGACTTCAGGGCAAGAGGATCGTCATCGCGGGTGGCGCCACCGGTATCGGCGCCGCCACCGCCGAGCGGCTCGCCGGGGAAGGTGCCTCCGTCGTCGTCGGCGACATCGACCTCACGGGCGCGAAGGCCACCGCCCAGCGCGTCGCCGAGGCCGGCGGCACCGCGGTCGCCGTCCCGTTCGACCTCGCCGACGAGGAATCGATCGGCGCGCTGATCGACCGGGCCGCCGCCGAACTCGGCGGGATCGACGGGCTGTACAACGTCGGCGCCGACCTCTCGGACGAGCACCTGGGCCGGGACACCGATCTGCTCGAGATGGACCCGGCCGTGTGGCGGCGCACCCATGAGGTGAATCTGCTGGGCTACGCCCTCACCTGCCGGGCGGTCATCCCGCGGCTGCTGGCCCAGGGCGGCGGCGTGATCGTGAACACCTCCTCCGGCGCTGCCTGGGGAGGGGAGCCCCGGCGTCCCGCGTATGCCGCATCCAAGGCCGGGATCAACGCACTGACCCGCCATATCGCCTCCCGCTGGGGCAAGGAGGGCATCCGCTGCAACGCCGTGGCACCCGGGCTGGTCATGGGCGACACCCAGAAGCAGCGGGACGACCAGCGGCTGCAGGCCATGGCGCTGAAGGTCGCCCGCAGTCCGCGGCTGGGCGAGCCCGCGGACGTGGCGGGCACCGTGGCGTTTCTTCTCTCGGACGACGCCGAGTGGGTCAACGGCCAGGTGTGGTCGGTCTGTGGCGGCATGAGCCTGCGCGACTGAGGGCTCCCCCGGGACCGTCTTACGGCGTCTTACGGCGGGCCAGGTCGTCCTACGGCCTCCTACGACGCCCTATGGCCATGCGCGGAGGAGTAGCCTCCTGCGCAGCGACCCGTACGGTTCATTCGCCCCCACCGCACATCGAGGAGAGACCGTTTGTCGACGTTTGTCGTGTTCGACCTTGAGTTCACCACATGGCCGGGAGCGCTTGAGCAGGACTGGTCGGAACCGGGGCAGCTTCGCGAAATCGTCCAGATCGGCGCGCTGCGCATCAGCACCGACTCTTCCGCTGACGCCTACTCCGTTGTCGAGGAATACGAAGCGCTGGTCAGACCGGTGGCCAATCCTCGGCTGTCCCCGTTCTTCACCGGCCTCACGGGTATCGACCAGCGGACCGTGGACCGCGAGGGAGTGGCACCCGCCGAGGCGATCGGCGACTTCCTGGCGTTCTGCCGGGGGCAGTCCGTCCTCTCCTACGGCAATGACATGGTCGTCCTCGGGGAGAACGTGGGGTGGGCCCGGGCCCGCGGCGAGGAGGTCAAGAACGGCTTTCTTACCACCCCCTTCCTGAACATCCGGCCGTGGCTGAACACCATCGCGCCGACAACGGCCTCGACCAATTCCGGTCGGCTGTGGGAAGCGCTCGGCCTGCCCAAACCCGCGGCCGGCAAGGAGCATTCGGCGCTCTTCGACTGCTATTCGATCGCCGCGGCGATCGGACACGTCCGCGCCGGTGGGGCCGCCCTGCCCGAGGGATGCCTCTAGGGATGGAGCGAATCGGCCATCGGCGAGCGTGGCGGCTGACGCGCTGACAGCGAGTGGCACGATGGGCCGGAGAGGCCGGAGATCTTGCTCGGCGGTGCTCGCGCGCCGTCCGGTACGCATCGAGGAAAGGAACCCCCACATGACCGCAGTGCGCGGAACAGCCGTGGACATCCCCACCCAGGACGGCATCGCCGATGCCTATCTGGCCCACCCCGACGACTCCGACCGCCACCCGGCCGTTCTGTTCTACATGGACGCGTTCGGCCTCCGGCCACATCTGCGCGGGATGGCCGACCGTCTGGCCGGAGCCGGTTACACCGTGCTGGTGCCCAACGTGTTCTACCGCCACGGGCGCGCTCCCGTAGTGGAGCTGCCCGACTTCCTCGACCCGGCGGCGCGTCCGGCGATCTTCGAGCACATCGCCCCGATCGCGCGGGAGCTCACTCCCGAGCGTGCCATGCGCGACGCCGGTGCCTATCTCGACTGGCTGGCCTCCTGCGCGCAGGCCACCGACGGGCCCGTGGGCCTCACCGGCTACTGCCTGGGCGCCGGGCTGGCCCTGCGGACCGCCGGAACGCACCCCGGTCGTGTCGCCGCGGCAGCCGGTTTCCACGGTGCCCACTTGGCCACGGAGGCGCCGGACAGCCCGCACACGGTGGCCGGGCAGGTCACCGCCGAGCTGTACTTCGGACACGCGGACCAGGATCACGCCCTGCCCCCCGAACAGATCGAGCGCCTGGACAAGGCCCTCAACGAGGCCGGTGTCCTCCACCGCACCGAGGTCTACACGGGCGCTCAGCACGGCTACACCCAGGCCGACACCTCCGCCTACAACGCCGAGGCGGCCGAACGCCACTGGGAGGCGCTGCTCGACCTCTTCGGCCGCACTCTCTGACCATGGCCGGCCATGGCTGGTGACCGGCCGCCGGGGGCTGGTCACCACCTCCGGCCTAGAGCTGCCGGAGGTGGTCCCGCAGAGTGCGGGCCACCTGCGCCATCAGGGCCTCGGCGCCGGGCTGGAAATTGGCGGGCACCAGCGACTCGGTGAGCGCGGCGACGGCGAACACCTGGCCGTCGGAGTGCTCGACGATCCCGATCTCATGGCGAAGGTTGAGGAGGGTGCCGGTCTTGGAGGACCAGGTGGTGGCGTCGGAGCTGAAGTCCGGGGCGAGCCGGTGCCGCAGCACGTTGTGGGCCATGAGGTCGCGTACGCGCAGCGCCACTTCGGGGTGGATTCTCGACGGCGTCCACAGTGCCTGGAGCAGTTCCACCCAGGCGCGTGCGCTGCCGGTGTTGGCGCGGGTGGTGTCGAGTTGCGGCACCCGATGGCCGCGGCCGCTGGTGCCGGCGTCGATGGCGAGGGCATGGGCGAGATGCACCTGTGCGGCCTCGAAGCGCTCCACGGGGGTTTCGCTCAGTTCGCGCATACCGTGCCGGACGGTGATGCCACGCAGCCCGAGCTCATGGAGGATCTCGGCCACCTGGGCGGGCGGGGTGAGGTCGAACAGCGCGTCGGCCGCCGTTCCATCGCTCACACAGGTGCTCAGATAGAGCAGATCGTCGACCGCGATCCGGACGGGGTGGCGGAACCGGCTCAGCCCGGTGGGGCCGGGCGTGGTGATCCGCCCGGGTGGCACATCGAGCATCGTGGCTCCGTCGAGTTCGCCACGCCGAACGCGCTCCAGCGTCGCAAGTGCGAGCGGGACCTTGACCAGGGAGGCGGAGGGCAGCTGGGTGTCCGGGTCGATCCCCACCTCGTCCCCCGTGTGGAGGTCCCGTACGAGCAGACAGCCGTGCAGGCCGCCGTCGCGCAACTGCCCGCGCAGCTCGCTCAGCAGTGGCTCGGTGCTCATGCCTCGGCTCCTTCCGCGGTGCCTGCCCGGGTGGCCGCTTCCGCGGTGTCCGCCTGTGTGCGCGCTGCCTCGGTGCCCGCGCCGAGGCAGCGGGCGATGGCGCCGCCCAGGCGCCCTTCGAGGTGCTGGGGATTGCCGTCCGCCGCGGCGGCGAGGGCGAACCCCCGGCTGAGCGCGATCTCACCGATGGGCCGCCACGTCAGGGCGAGTTCCTCGGCCTGCGCGGGAGAGCACAGCAACAGGTCACGGGTGCAGAGGACTTCGGCGGCGGCGGTCGTCAGATCGGTGGCGGCCACGAGCTGTGCGGGCCGCAGACCGACCGCGTCGCGCAGCCGGGTGAGCGGATCGCGGATATGCGGCACATCGTCCTCCGGCTGGATCCATATCCGGCGGGCCGGGCCCCGAGCGGACCGGCCGACCCGCAGCGTCTCGAGATAGACCCGCCGCACACCGGGATCCCGGACTCCGGCGAGCCCGAGCGGCACGGACCATGTGGCCTCGTCCTCGGGCACCGCGAGCAGTGCCGCCCGCACCTGCTGTGCGTGGATGAGCTCCAGGCGCCGCGCCGGCGCCGCCACGCGGAGATCGAGGGTGACCCCGTGCCCTCGCGCCTCGGCGACCAGGTGGGCGAGACCGGCCGTGGAGCAGATGCCGGGCACCGCGAGCCGCCACGGCTTGCGCTTGGCCGCTTCCGCCTCGTGCAGCAGCACATCGGCCGCCTGTACGAGCTGTCTGGCCACCGGCAGCATCTCCCGTCCGAACGGGGTGAGGACGGCCCGCCGCGAGGTGCGCTCGAAGAGCTGCTCCCCGAAGCGCTCCTCCAGCGCGGCCACGCGACGGCTGGCCACCGACTGCGACATCCGGGCGGCGGCCGCCCCGACGGTGAAACTTCCCCGCTCGCTCACGCTGACGAACGCCCGGCACACTCCCACCAGATCCACAGCCGCACTCTATGCCAGATCGGCATGAAGAAGCGCATGAGCGTATTGGACCGCATAGGCGCCCGACGGCGAGGGTGATGCCAACGCCCATGACCACGCCCCGGAAGAGGGGCCCGGTCATCCCATCCCATGTGCGCCCCGTGTGACGGGGACCCAACCGGAGGTTCGGACCATGCGATTCACCCGTGCCCGGCACACCGCTGTCAGCGCGCTCGCCGCGCTCGCGCTGCTCGTCCCGCTGACGGCCTGTAGCGAAGGGGATTCCCCGGACGCGTCGGCGCCGTCGAGCTCCTCGTCCACCTCCGCCGAGAGGGCGAGTACGGCGGGTACCGGCGCGGACGCGAAGGCGGTCACCGGCGAGTTCAAGAAGCTGGAGCGCTCCTACGACGCGCACCTGGGGGTCTACGCGATCGACACCGGCACCGGACACGAGGTGGCGTACCGCGACGGCGAACGGTTCGCCTACGCCTCCACGTTCAAGGCACTGGCCGCCGGTGCCGTACTGCGGAAGTACAAGCTGAGCGGGCTGGACCGGGTGATCCGGTACTCCAAGGACGATCTGGTCGACAACTCCCCCGTGACCGAGAAGCACGTGGACACCGGGATGAGCCTGGGCGCGCTGTGCGACGCCGCCGTCCGCTACAGCGACAACACCGCGGCCAATCTGCTCTTCGACCAGCTCGGCGGGCCCAAGGGCCTCGACGCCACCCTCGAGAAGTTGGGCGACGACGTCATCCAAATGGAGCGCCCCGAGCCGGAGTTGAGCCAATGGGTGCCGGGCGAGACGCATGACACCAGCACCCCGCGGGCGATGGCCAAGGATCTGCGCGCGTTCGTCCTCGGTGATGTCCTCCGCGAGGGAGAGCGCGCGCAGCTCACGAAGTGGCTGCGGACCAACACCACCGGGGACGAGCTCATCAGGGCCGGAATGCCCAAGGGCTGGCAGGTCGGCGACAAGACCGGAAGCGGCAGCTACTACGGCGCCCGCAACGACATCGCCGTGGTGTGGCGGCCCGACGGCGCTCCCCTCGTCATGGCGATCATGTCGTACCGCGGTGACAAGGACACCCCGTTCGACAACAAGCTGATCGCGGACGCGGCGTCCGTGGTGGCCGACACGCTGTCGTAACGCGGTCGGTCAAGTCCTCAGCCGCGCAGGAAATACAGGACCGTCATGGTCACGGCGGTGGTCAGAATGACGCCCCGCAGCAGCCACGCGGGCAGACGGCGGGCGATCCGCGCTCCGGCCACACCACCGGCCACCGCCCCGACCAGCATGGCGGCGAGCAGACGCGGTGCGCCCAGCGCGTCCGAGGCGATGAGGAACAGCCCGGTCGCGCTGAGGTAGATGGCCGTGATCTGGGCGACCCGCATCGGGTTGCCGGTCGAAGTGTCGAGGCCGAGGCCGATGCTCCACACGGCCAGCATCATGATGCCTACGGCACCGCCGAAGTATCCGCCGTACACGGCGAGGAGGAACTGGCCGAGCAGGACGGCCCGGGGGCTCATGCCGACCGCATGGCCCCTCGCCTCGCTCACGGCTCGGGAGACGCGCCGCCCGAAGGCGAGGACCACCGTGGCGAAGGCGAGCAGCCAGGGCACCGCGGCGTCGAACGACACCGCGGGCAGCGCCAGCAGCAGACCGGCACCGAGCCCGCCACCGATCACACTGACCGCCGTCAGGGCCCGGGTGGACGTGCCCCCGACCGGGGCGAGATCGCGCCGGTACACCCACGCGCTCGCCACGCTCCCGGGGACGAGGGCCACGGTCGAGGACGCGTTCGCCGTCACGGGGGACAGACCGGCCGCCACCAGGGCGGGGAGCGCCACGAACGTGCCCCCGCCCCCGATGGCGTTCAACGCCCCGGCGGCCACACCCGCCAGCAGAACAAGCACTGTCTCGGACACCCGCCGAGCATCGCCCCATGGCCCGTGGGCCCACAATGCGTGATCCGCGTAGTCGGCCCAAGGCTCTGCCTTAGGCTCATCAGGGTGCGGTATGACCTGGACGACCTGCGGCTCTTCCTTCACATCGTGGCGGAGGGCTCGATCACGGCGGGCGCTCGCCGGATGCATCTGAGCCTCCCGTCGGCCAGTGCGCGGGTGCGCTCGCTCGAGCACCACGCGGGCGTGGACCTGCTGATCCGCGGACGGCGGGGCGTGCGCCCGACCCCGGCGGGGACGGCGCTGGCCAGCCACGCACGGGACGTGCTCGACCAGACGGCGCGCCTGGAAAGCGCCGTGGCGAGCTACGCCCGGCCGCCGACCGCCCCGCTGACCCTGCTGGGCGGTGGCTCCGCGATGCACCGCCTGGTGCCACGGGCGCTGGTCTCGTTCCTCCGCGCACACCCGGACGTCGACGTCGTGGTGTCCGAGAGCCGCACCCCACGGACCGTGCGGATGCTCGCCGACGGCGAGGCGGACCTGGGCGTCGTCCTCGACCGCGAGGCCCGCGACTGCGGTCTCATCATGGAACCCCTCGGCGACGACTCGCTGGTGGTGATCGGCCAGTGCGGCGGGATCCTCGCGGGGCGTACCGAGGTGACCTACAGCGAGGTGGCCGAGCATCCGCTCGTGGGGCTCGACTCCGGTTCCTCGCTGCGACGCTCGATCGAGAAGAACCTCGGCCCGCACGCTCCTGCGGTGCGCTACCGCACCACCGTCGCCCACCTCACCACCCTGGTCTCCCTCGCGGCCGCCGGTGTCGGACTCGCCGTCGTGCCACGCCGTGCCATCGCTCCGTACCATCCGCTCGACGTGTGCCACCTCCGCGATCCCTGGGCACGCCGCCACCATCTGCTGGCCTGGGGCGCGAAGGCCCGGGCCTCGTCCACCGCCACCGCGGCGCTCGCCGAACATCTGCGCCGCGCGGCCATGTCGGAGCCGGACGGGGGCGATGGCCTTCCGGCCCAGTAGGGTGCCGTCCCCGGGAGCGGCAGCCAATGGAGCCGACAGGAGAGATCGTGCCACGTAATGTGGCCCGGGAGCCGAAAGGGCCCAGCAAGGTCTATCCGGTCAAGACCCCGAGCACCGGCCAGGTCGCCAAGGCGCTGCGGGAGGAGTCGGCCAGGAGGAGTACGCCCGAGGACCTCTGTACTTTGACGGACAAGGCTGACGGCGAGGAGCTGCTCGCCATCACCGTGCCCTGGACTCCCCAATCGCCCCCATCGGGCCGGTCGGTGCGCTACACGGCCACCGTCGGTCCGGAGGACGCCGGCAGGCTCCTCGTCGCGTGTGACATCGGCGGTGGCGGCGGGACGGAATCGGGGGCCTCGGGCGGCTTCTGGGGCCCGGTGGTCCCGGCACTCCTGGCCACGCAACGGATGAACACCGGGCCGGGCTCGGATCAGTCCTGCCGGGCGTGACCGGTGCAGAGGCGGCGCAGTTCACCCACGCTGTCCGCGAGCGTGCGGTCGCCCAGCGATTCGAGGACCGCCTCCTCGGCCTCGGCGGTGAGCGTGGCGAAGTACTCACCGGCGTGCGCGGTCACCGCGCACACGGGCTCCACCCCCGGCGAGGGGGCGAACAGGGGCTTGTCGCCGACGGCACAGCGATAGATCTCGGCCAGGGTGATCCGGTCGGTCGGCCGCCCCAGCCGCGCCCCACCGGTACGGCCCTTGACGCAGACGACCAGCCCCTCGTCCGTCAGCGGGACGAGGAGTTTCCGGACCAGGCTCGGGTTGGCGTTGAGTTTATGGGCCAGCTCGGCGGAGCTCAGCGGCCCGGACCCGTTCTCGGCGGCCATGGCGAGGAACAGCATCACCTGGAGCGCACGGGAGAACCGGATGTCCAACACCTTCTCCACCTCCGCCCGCAGATCGGGGCACAGCCTACTCGACAGTGCCGTTCCGCCCTCACCTAAAAAGCAATCGATACAGTTGCAGTTTACGCCGTGAAAACTGTACCTTTCAGACTCACACTTTCGAGGCTCCGGGGGAAGCCTCCTCGGAACGACACGTCTGGAGAGCGACACAGTGAACACCCGCCTGGCCACGGCACTGTCCCGCCCGTTCACACTGGGTTCGACCAAGCTGCCGAACCGGATCGCCATGGCACCCATGACCCGTGGGCACTCCCCCGACGGCATCCCCGGTGAGGACGTCGCCGCGTACTACGCGCGCCGGGCGGCGGCGGGGACCGGCCTGATCATCACCGAGGGCACCACCGTCGACCACCGGTCCGCCGGTTACCTCGACGGCGTCCCCCGCTTCCACGGCGAGGAGCAACTGGCCGGGTGGCAAAGGGTCGTTGACGCCGTGCACACCCACGGTGGCGCGATCATGCCCCAGCTCTGGCACGTGGGCATACAGCGCACCGCGGGAGCGCCGCCGTTCCCCGACGCCCCGTCCGTGGGCCCGTCCGGGATCGCGCTGGACGGCACGCCCGGAGCGGGCGAGACGATGACCCTCGCCGACATCGACGACGTCATCGGCGCCTTCGCGAAGGCCGCGCGGGCGGCCGAGGAGATCGGCTTCGACGGCGTGGAACTGCACGGCGCACACGGCTATCTCATCGACCAGTTCCTCTGGGAGCGCACCAACCGGCGCACCGACACCTACGGCGGCGATCCGGCCTCCCGGACCACGTTCGCCGCCGACCTCGTGGCCGCCATCCGCGAGCGGGTCGCGCCCGACTTCCCCGTCGTCCTCCGGTTCTCCCAGTGGAAGTCCGACAACTACGACGTCCGGCTCGCCGAGAACCCCAAGGAGCTGGAAGCCCTGCTCACACCGCTGGCGGAGGCCGGGGTCGACGCGTTCCACGCCTCCGGGCGGCGCTACTGGCAGCCGGAGTTCCCCGACACGGGATCGGATCTGAACATCGCCGGATGGACGAAGAAGGTCACCGGCAAGCCGGTGATCACCGTCGGCTCGGTCGGCCTGGACAGCGTCTTCCACCCCGGCTCCCTCTCCGGTGCGAACGCGGCCGTGGAGTCCCTCGACCGGCTCCTGGAGCCTCTGGAGCGGGACGAATTCGACCTCGTCGCGGTCGGCCGCGCACTGCTCGCCGACCCCGAGTGGGCCGACAAGGTCCTGAACGGCCGAGTGAGCGAGCTCACCCCGTTCAGTCGGGACGCGGTGGAGTCCCTGCACTGATCCTCGCGCCGGCTCCCACACCGATGGGGACGGCGCCGGCCAGCACGGGGGGGATCTGGCCGGCGCCGGGCACGGGGTGCGGTAGTTAGTTTAACATTTCACGACTGCCCCGCATTTCCGGTGCTAGCCGGTGGCGCAGGCGCCGCCGTTGAGGGTGAAGGCGGTCGGCGCGGCGTTGGTGGCGCCCTTACCGGCGGTGAAGCCGAGGGTGACCGAGCCACCGGCGGGGATGGTGGCGGTGTACGAGGCGGGGGTGACGGTCACCGCGGCACCGCTCTGCCGCGGCGTGCCACCCCACATGTTGGTGATGGTCTGGCCGTTGGCGAAGCTGAATCCCAGCGTCCAGCCGGTGATGGCGGCGGTGCCGGTGTTGCGGATGGTGATCTCGCCCTGGAAGCCACCGCCCCATTCGCCTGCCACCCGGTAGCCGACCGAGCAGCCGGCGCCGGAGCCGCCGCCGTAGATGGTGGCCTCGCGGGAGGTCTCGGCGATCCCGTCGGGGCCGTTGAAGACGCGCTTGCCCCAGTCGGTGAGCCTGGCCGGGTCGAAGTCGGTGGCCAGGTCCAGGATGGGATCGGTGTTGCCGCTCCAGGACCAGGCCAGATAGCCCAGCTTCAGCCGCTGGGCGGTGGCCATCATGGTGTTCTCGTCCGGATCGCCCCACTGGTCGGCCGGCCCGCCGAACTCACCGATGAGGATGGGCAGCCTGGCGCTCACGAAGGCGTTCAGATAGTCGGTGATCTCCTGCGCCGTGTCATAGACGCTGTACATGTGGATCGAGAAGAGCAGGTTGCCGGTGGAGTCGGCGTCGTAGACGGTCCGCGCGTTGGTGCGCATCACGTTCTGCAGGTCCTGCCCCCAGTTGGGGGCGTCCACCATGATGGTGTGCTGGAGCCCGGCGTTGCGTAGCTTCTGCACGGCGGCGACGGTGGGGGCGGTCCAGCCGGCCGGGTCGGTGTTGCCCCAGGGCTCGTTGCCGATGTTGATGATGACGTAGTTCTCCTGGCCGGTGAGCACGCTCTTGAGGCCGATCCAGTAGTCGGCCGCCTGGTCGAGCGTGGCGGCCGCGGCATCCTCGCCGTAGCCGGTGGTGTCGTGCACTTCCAGTACGCAGATGAGCCGGTTGGCCTTGCACTGGGCGATGATGGCGGCCACGTCCTCGGGGCTGTTCCTGGTCCAGCGGTGGCCGTTGGAGAGGACGACGCGGACGGTGTTGGCGCCCAGGGCCTTGATGTCGGCCAGCGACTGCGTCTCGCCCGGATACCAGGTGTGGGCGTGGTTGACACCGCGCATCACGAAGTCGTTGCCGTTGCCCTCCAGCAGCCGGCCGTCGCTGATGTGCAGGCCCGTGGCCAGGGGGGCCTGTGGGCGGGCCGGCTCGGCATGGGCGGTCCGGCCGAGACCCGCGATCCCGAAGAGGCTGACCAATAGGGCCAGTAAGGCGGCTAAGGATCTCTTCCGTCTCATCATGACTCCAAGGAGTGAGCGCGCGATGGCGTCCGTACGGTGGATGTACGGTCGATTTGGGAGCGCTCCCATCCATTGCATCGGGTCCGAGAGACGTCAAGACCTCAGGAAAGGGCGGCAACCGGAATGCGGACCGGGCGCGCCGAGGTTATGCCGGGCATGAGCGATTCATCCGGTGATGCCGCTTTCTCTCCGGCCGAGCGCGAAGCCATTCGCGAACGGCTGGCGGCCGAGCGTGCCGAAACCAGCACCCGGATCGCGGCCCTGAACAGTGAATTCGACGCGATCGTCGCGTCGAACGCCCTGGTGGCGGTGGACGACGAGCACGACCCGGAGGGTTCGAGCACCGCCTTCGAGCGAGCCCACACCGCCGCCTTGCTGGCCCAGGCCCGCCATCATCTGACCGCCCTGGACGAGGCGCTGGAACGGCTGGACCGCGGCGACTACGGGCGGTGCGATGTGTGCGGCGAGCCGATCCCCGCGGAACGGCTGGAGGCGCGCCCCACGGCGACCACCTGCGTACGCTGCGCGGCCACCCCTCCTCGCTGAGCGGCTGGGCACCGGGCGGACGGTCACTGGAAGGGCGGCCGCCCGGCCGATGGGCCCACTCCGTGCACGCGCGGTACACCGAAGGATGTACGGGCGTTTCATCAGTGGCTACGAGCCCCGTGGCGAAGCGGGACGTGAGGATGGCGGAGGTCACCGCCCCGCCCCGAGGACACCTCTATGACCGAGCCGCACACCGGTACGCCCGCCCCCTCGACCGCCGTCGCCCTGGTCCGGGCGCTGACCGGTGGGCTGGTGATGGCCACGGCGCTCGGCGTCGGCACGGCCCTGGGCCCGGCCGCCGCCGACGCCCTCGGCCTCACCGGTTTCCCGGCCCGGGTGCTCCCGGCGCGCTGGTCACCGCGCTGGCCGTACCGCTCGTGCTCCTCCTCGTACGCCGGGAACGCCGGTCCCCTGCGTGGCTCGGGTTCGGCGGGGCGGGCGCGAGCCTGCGGGCGCTGCTGACCGGGGCGGGGGTGACGGCGGCCGCGGCCGCCCTCGTCCTCGGTGCGGGTACCGCCGCGGGCATGCTGCGCTGGTCGCGTCCCGAGCCCGCCACCCTCGCCGGGTTCGTCCTCACGAACGGGGTGGTCGCCTTCCTCCTCGAAGCCCTGCCGGAGGAGACGACCCTGCGTGGCTGTGCCTGGGCCGAACTGCGCACCCGGTTCGGCGGTACCGTGTCGGCCGTCGGCACGACGGCGGTGTTTCTGCTGGTGCCGGGGGCATCGACCGTGGTCGGGGCCGCGGCCGCGCGTCTGGTCGGCCGCGATCCGGAACCGATCGGGATCGCGCCGGACGGGCAGCACCCCGCCGACTATCTGATCCTCCTGACCGTCTTCGGACTGACGCTCGTCGCGGCCCGGACGGCCCTGGTCCGGGCCCCGCTGTGGGCCGCCGTCGGCACCCATCTGACCTTTCTGACCGTCAACCGGATCGTGCTGGAGGGCGACCGGCGCGGCGCGGGCTGGCACATCGAGCAGACGACGCCGGACGCGGTGCTGCTCGTCCCCGCCTATCTGCTGGTGGCCACCGCCGGTTTCGCGGTGTGCCGACGGGCCGTGCGACGGCGTGGCTCCGAGCCGCCCCGGGCGGTGACAGAGCGGCCGGAGCCGCGCGCGAGACGTTGACCGGCCCTGACGGGCACTCTGTCAGGTGGCGGACCAGCTGTCGGGCTGCGAGCCGTCGGTGTCGGTGAATCCGTACTCGCGGGCGAGCTCGGCGGAGCTCACCGACCGCTGGTTCCACCTCGCCCGGCCGGGGTCGGCGGCCAGCGCGGCGATGGCGCGCCCGACGTAGCGCGGTGACTCGGAGGACGCGAAGGCTTCGGGTGCGGTCGGGCGGCCCTCACCACGGTCCGGGAGCAAGGCGTCGCGCCAGTTGCCCTCGCCGACCCCGTACGCGTCCAACATCATCTCCGAGCGCAACCAGCCCGGTGTGATGGCGACGGCCGTCGCCCCGTGCGGCGCCAGCTCGTGGCCCTGGGAGAAGGCCAGCCGGTTCACGGCGGTCTTGACCAGGTCGTAGAAGACCGAGATGCGGTATCGCTCGGCGTTGTACGCGGCGGTGCCGTCGGTCATCTCCACGAGCAGCCCACCCGGCTCGCCGATCAGCAGTGGCAGCAGGTGGTGCGAGGTGATCAGGTGGGTGTCCAGCCCGAGCCGGAGGATGCGCAGTCCGTCCTCGAGGCTGTGCTCCCAGATCGGGGTGTTCCAGTCGGCGGGGCCGCCCTTGAGCCGCTCGGCGCCCCAGATGTCATTGACGAGCACATCGATGCCACCGTGATCGTGGCGGATGCGCTCGGCCAGCCGCCCGACCTGCCCGGGGTCGAGGTGGTCGGTCCGTACGGCGACACCGGTGCCACCGAGCCGTGCGACGAGCTCGGCCGTCTCCTCGATCGTCTCGGGCCGGTCGTAGTCCGACCCGCCCCTGCCCGACACGCTGCTGCGTCCGGTGCAGATGACGGTCGCTCCCGCCTCGCCCAGCGCGGCCGCGATACCTCGCCCGGCGCCACGGGTCGCCCCGGCCACCACGGCGACACGTCCGCGCAGCGCATCGTGATCGAGTGTCCGGTTCACACCATGAGTGTCGCAGATCGCGGATCAGCGGGCGCGCGCTCCGGGCCGCATGTGGCCGCCCCGGATCCACCATCGGGTCAACAGCGCTGGTCCGGACACTAGTTGTTTCCCCAAAGCCACCGCGTGTCCGCCACCCCGAAGCATGGCCGATTTTCGCCTGGTGAGACGATGCGCTCGCCCGAAACACACCTCAACAAGCGAAACGGAGGGCGAATGCATAAACGTCGTGGAACCGTGACCCGCCGCTGGAGAGTCGCGGCGGTCGCGTCCACGGTGGCCGTAGCGATCGCGGTCCCGGTGGCAATGGCCCAGGCTTCGGCCGAGCCGCCACCGGAGGTCAGCGCCAAGGGCGCGTAC
The DNA here is from genome assembly GCF_018035285.1 of Streptomyces sp. MK37H. NCBI lineage: Bacteria > Bacillati > Actinomycetota > Actinomycetes > Kitasatosporales > Streptomycetaceae > Streptomyces > Streptomyces sp. MK37H. The sequence goes on from NZ_JAAAYH010000033.1 coordinate 25,509, forward strand.
CTGCTCGACGCCGGTTCCAACAAGGAGCTGATGGCCAAGGACGCCGACACCAAGCGTCCGATGGCGAGCACCACGAAGATCATGACTGCCCTCGTGGTGCTCGAGACCCGAGGCCTGGACCTCAACCAGCAGGTCACCATCAAGCAGGAGTACCGCGACTATGTGACCAAGTCCGGTGCCAGCACGGCGGACCTGCAGACCGGTGACAAACTCACCGTCAACCAGCTGCTGTACGGATTGATGCTGCCGTCGGGCTGCGACGCGGCGATGGCGCTGGCCGACACGTTCGGCACCGGCGACACCACCGCCGAGCGGACCAAGTCGTTCATCTCCAAGATGAACACGAAGGCGCAGGACTTGGGGCTGGCCAACACCAAGTACGACTCCTTCGACGGTGTCTCGGCCGACGCCGACAACTACTCGACGCCCCATGACCTGGCGCAGCTGACCCGGCGCGCCATGGAGAACGCGACGTTCGACACGGTTGTCAAGTCGGTGTCCACCAAGCAGGAGGCACCGGCGGCCAACGGCCACACCCGGTACTACTCCTGGGACAACACCAACCAGTTGCTGGGTTCGTACCAGGGCGCGATCGGTGTCAAGACCGGGACCACCACCCCTGCCGGTCCCTGCCTGGTGTTCGCCGCCAAGCGCGGCGACAAGACGGTCGTGGGAGTCATCCTCAACGACGCGGACCGCTACCCGGACGCGAAGAAGATGCTCGACTGGACGTACGACACCACCACCGAGGTGAAGTGGCGCCAGCTTCCCGAGGACGCTCAGCGGGACTGATCCACAAGCCCCGTGAGGCGACAGCGCGGTGCCCCGGCCGGACTCGTTCCGGCCGGGGCACCGGTGCTTGGGGCCAAGCCCCTTGAGCCCGGCCCCCTCGAACCCGGCCTCCGCACACGCGAACGATGTATCCCGATCAGGTGATATAGCGGATACACAAATCACAGGAGCCCGGCGCGCCCGAAGAATGACCTCGGGTCAGGCGGCGCGCAAAGGGGGAGTTCCGCGATGACGATGCCCGCGGGCGGGGAGATCACGGTCGACTGGGTCCACATCAGGGACACCATCCAGGTCAATGACGCACTGCTCGCCGAGATCGGGGCCGAGCTGACACATCTGCCACCCGAGGCGCGGCTGGCGCTCATCGCGCGCGAGGTGGTCCACGATCCCCAGTACGTCCTCACCGGGCTCCCGGGCCACCCCCTCGTCGTGGTCGCCGAGACCTACCGCGGCAACGGCGGCGCGCTGGACACCAGCGGCGCGCCCGGTGCCGCGGGTGCGCACGGCGCCACCGGCAGATCCGGCCGTCATCCGGGGCCGCGCCGCGCTCACTGCCCTGGGGACGGCCCGGCGACATCCCCGTACCGGCCGACTACGACGGCGACGGAAGGGCCGAACTGGCGGTGTTCCGGCCGGACAATCGCAAGCTCTACACCACCCGGGCGGACGGTGGCCCCGCCGCGGTCCACTACTGGCGGACCGCCGACTACGTCCCCCGGGCCACCGACCTCCCCCGTATGCATCTGCTCGCGAACACGTTCCGGCAGCGCGCCGCCGTGCTGACGAACGCCGGTCGGCACGCCGAGGCCGTCGAGGTCCAGTTCCAGGCCCGCGACGCGTATCTCCAGCTCGCCGCGGTGTCCGCCCCGGCCCGCCGGGACGTGGCCCAGACGCTGGTCACCCTCGGGATGTATCTGTCCCGGGTCGGGCGCCATGACGAGGCGATCACGATCGGCCAGGAGGGCGTCGCCGAGTACCGGGCCATCGGGGACGAGGAGCACGTGGCATGGGCGCTGGGAAACCTGGCGGCCCGCTGCTACGAGGCCGGTCGCCCCGAGGAGGCCGCGGAGGCGCAGCGGCGTGCGGTGGCCGCCTACCGGGTCCTGGCCGCCGCCAACCCCGCCTTCGAGACGGAGATGGCGAAGATGCTGGTGTTCCTGGGGATGTATCTCCAGCATGCGGGCCGCCACGAGGAGGCGGTGACGGCCGGACGGGACGCGGTGGCGGTCTACCGGCGCCGCGAGGATCTGCCCAATCTGGCCTGGGCGCTGGGCAATCTGGGCGCCCTGCTGCAGTCCGCGGGCCGACCCGGCGCGGGCGCCGACGCATGGCGGGAGGCGCGCGACATCTACCAGCGGCTCGAGGCCACCGTGCCCGGCACCTACCGCCCGCTGCTGGCCATGGCCGCGTACCGGCAGGCGGCGCTGCTGGTGGCGGACGGGCGCCGTGAGGCGGCCCTGGCCGCGGCCGGGCAGGCGGTGGCGCTGTACGAGGAGTTCGGCGCGGCCAGCCCCGGCAAGTACATCGCCGAGACCGAGGCGGCCAGGAAGCTGAGGGACTCGCTGCGGCCCGGATGAGGTGGTCAAGGATCCGACACCTTGTCTCAAGCCCACGTTTCCCGGGAGTACGGACGCGGAGGCGGGGAAGGCGGTGATCGGGAGAGCCGAGGGTCAGGGGCGGGCGCACCGCAGCGAACGGACGCCCGCCCCTGGGGGTGTCCGACGGGTCTTGACGCCTGCGGCGGGCTGCTCCCCTCCCCGCCCCTTCCCGATACCAAGGGCTTCGCCCCCTGGACCCCGGAGTCTGGGCCGGAGCCCCGCACACGGCGGAGCCACATAGCGGAGCCGCATACCGATGCCGCGGGAAGGGGCGGGGAGGGGCAAAGATCCGCCGGACACCCCGTAGTAGTCCTCAGGCCGCCGCCAGTCTCTGTACCAGGCCTCGAGCGCAACTCGGCAGTCTATGAGGACAGTTGGGGCAGCGGCCCCGCCGTCCTCGAACGGAGTCGACCATGGCCTTCACCCTCGACCCTGAACTCGCCGCGGTTCTCCAGGCCCTCGCCGAACAGAGCGACCCCGCTCCCCCGCCCGAGCGCGACGACTGGCGGACGCTGCGCGCCAGGGGCACGGCCTCGATGCGATGGATGGCCTCACTCCTCCCGGCGTACCCGTCCGGCTATCCGCTGGTGAAGGCGTCCTCGCACAAGGTGCGGTCCGCGGACGGGGCGGAGATCCTCGTCCGCTGGTACGAGAAGGCCGAGTCCGCGCCGGGTTCCGCGGTCGTCTACGCCCATGGCGGAGGGATGATCGCCGGAAGTGTCGATCTCTATGACTCCGTGGTCGCCGGGTATGTCCAGGCCACCGGGGTGCCGTTCCTGTCCGTGGACTACCGTCTTGCCCCCGACGCTGCCACCGGTACCGGCCCCGTGGAGGATGTGTTCGCCGCGCTGATCTGGCTGGGCGACCAGGCTCCCGAGCTGAGGGTCGATCCCCGTCGCATCGCCGTCATGGGCGACAGCGCCGGGGGCGGGCTCGCCGCGGGAGTGGCGATCCTCGCCCGTGACCGGGGCGTTCCGCTCGCCCGCCAGGCCCTGCTGTATCCCATGCTGGACGACCGCACTCTCACCCCGGATCCCCGGCTGACCCCGTATGTGGCCTGGACCTGGGACGACAACTGGACCGGCTGGCATGCCCTGCTGGGCGCGGCGTTCGGCACCGACGAGGTCCCGCCGCAGGTGGCGCCCGCGCGTGTCGCCACCGTCGAGGGCCTGGCACCGGCCTATGTCGAGGTCGGAGAGCTCGATATCTTCCGCGCCGAGGCCGTCACCTACGCCCAGCGGCTCGCCGACGCCGACATCCCCACCGAACTGCATCTGCACAGCGGGGCCATCCATGAATACGACCGCCTCGCCCCCGCCTCCCGGCTGGCCCGCCGGGCCGTGGAGGACCGCAGGCGGGTGGTCTCCTCGCTGTGAGAGCCCGTCATGAGCCGGAGCGGGGATCCGGCACCACCGCTCGCCCGCCCGCGTCCATCGCGTCGGTCCGCCGGGCCGCGGCGCTCTCCCGCAGCGAGCCGAGGAACGCCCCGGCGGCGGGGGTGAGGGCATGGTCGGCCATGCGAACGAGCAGGATCCGGCGCACCGGCGCGGGCGGGCGCAGCGGCAGCACCCTGACGCCCGGGCGGATGCCCTCCAGGGCCAGGGTCGGGGCCAGCGCCACGCCCAGACCGGCGGCCACCAGGCCTTGCGCCTCCTGGTAGTCGTGTGCCTCATAGGCGATCCGCGGTTCGAAGCCGACCGCCCGGCAGCTGCGCACCAGGGCCTCGGCCACCGGATGGCGGTCGGCACGGGTGATCCACGAATCGTCGGCGAGATCGGCGAGCGTGGCGTCGGTACGGGTGGCCAGCGGGTGGCGGTCGCCGACGAGGAGGGCGGGCGGATCGTCGAGGAGCGGGGTGATGTCCACATCCTCGCGGTCGATGCGGCACCAGTCGTAGTCCCACATCAGCGACATCTCGATCTCCCGGCTCTCCAGCATCGACCACAGTCCCGCGATACGGGCGCTGCGCACGGTCAGCCGTACGTCCGGGTGGGTGTCGCGGAAGGTGATGACGGCGGGTGGCAGCAGCGAGGCGCCGACGGTGGGGAAGGTGCCGATGCGCAGAGTGCCCGCGCGGAGCCCCGCGAAGTCGGCGAGCTCACTCTCCGCGGCCTTCAGCTCACGGGCGATCCGCTCCCCCCTGTCGGCGAGGGCACGCCCGGCGTCGGTGAGGGTGACACCCCGTGCGTGGCGGTCAAGCAGCGGCTGGCCGGCCTCCGTCTCCAGTCGGCTCACCTGCTGGGACACCGCTGATGGCGTGTAGTTCAAGGCGCGGGCGGTGGCCGTCACGGAGCCGCGCCGGGCCACCTCGGCGAAGAGCAGAATGCGCCGGACGTCCAGCACGGCATCACCTCAAGCCTTCAGTTCTGCTTAATACCCCTGCAGATTTCCGAGATTGTACTTCACGCTGCGGTAACACACCGTAGATGCCACCGCCCACGGAGGAGCCGTCGGCGGGGTGTCGATTCCACGGCCATGGGGAGTCCGTTGTGTTGCGTCTGCAGGGCGAGATGATCCGCGGGGGTACCAGCAAGTGCTGGATCTTCGACCACCACGATGTGGTGGCCACCAGAGTGGATGCCGACACCCTGCTGCTCGCCGCCTTCAACGCGGCCGACCCCCGCCAGATCGACGGGGTGGGCGGCGCCTCGTCCACCACCTCCAAGGCCGCGATCGTCCAGATGTCGGACGTGGCGGGCGTGGATGTCTCCTACGCCTTCGCGCAGGTGGGCATCGGCGATGAGCGGGTGGAGTGGACCAGCAACTGCGGCAACTGCGCCACCGCGGTCGCGCTGTACGCCGTCCACCGCGGTCTGGTGCCGATCACCGCGGCCACCACCACCGTCCGTATGCTCAATGTGAACACCGGGGCCCGCCTCACCGGCACCATCCCCACCCCCGGCCTGACCGCGCCCGACGAGGGCACCGCCGTGGTGCCCGGCACCGACGCGCTCGGGGTGCCGGTCCTGCTGGGGTTCCACGACCCGGCCGGGTCCACCACCGGCCGCGCCCTGCCCACCGGCCGCCCCCTGGACACCCTGACCGGGCCGGACGGCCCCGTCGAAGCCTCGCTCGTGGACGCGGGCGCGCCCGCCGCGCTCTTCGACGCCAAGGCGTTCGGCCTCGACGGCTCCGAGTCCCTGGCCGCGTTCGCCGCCGTGGTGCCCGCGCTCACCGTGCTGCGCCGCAAGGCGGCGCTCGCGATGGGGCTGGTCCACGAGGACGCCCCGGTCAGCCACGCGGTGCCCAAGGTCGGGGTCGTCGGCGGCCCCGTAACATATCGCACCGCTCACGGCCCGCAGGTCACTCAGGACCAGTACGACGTGGCCGTGCGCATGGTCTCCATGCATGCCCCGCATCCGGCGATCGGCCTCACCTCCGCCGTCGCCCTGGCGACGGCCGCCGCGATCCCCGGCACCCTCGCCCACCGCGTCACCCGGCAGACCGCCGACGGCACGCTGCGGCTGGGCACCCCCGCGGGCGTCATCACCGCCCGAGCCGTCCCCGCACTGGACGGCGCGTCCCCCACGGTGCTCCTGCACCGCGCCGCCCGGCGCATCGCCCGAGCCGAACTTCTCGTTCCCGTCCCGGAAGGACGCCCCGTATGAGCCGCAACGTCGCAGCGCCGGGCACCGTCGCCGCCCCCGGCCGGCCCGGCCGCATCCGCCTGCTGCTGTCCCGCCTCTATGTCCAGTGTCTGCTCGCGGTCCTCGCCGGGGTCGTCGTCGGTTCGTTGTGGCCCTCCTTCGGGGCGGAGCTGAAACCGCTGGGAGACGGTTTCGTCGCGCTGGTGCGGATGATGATCGCGCCGATCATCTTCTGTACGGTCGTCCACGGCATCGCCGCCATGAGCGACCGCAGAACGGTCGGCCGGGTGAGCCTCAAGGCCCTGGTCTACTTCGAGATCCTGACCACCATCGCCCTGGTCATCGGGCTGGTCGTGGTCAACGTCGTACGGCCCGGCAGCGGACTGCACGTCGATGTCTCCACCCTCAGCACCGACAGCCTTCCGGCCGAGGCGACCCAGGCCCATGAGAGCTTCGCGGACTTCGTCCTCAGCACCATCCCGGACACCCTCGTCTCCGCGCTGACCGGCGAGGAGATCCTGCCGGTGCTTTTGGTGGCGGTCCTGTTCGGCTTCGGTCTGCAGGCCAGTGGCGAGGCCGGGGCGAGCATCACCGCGGGCGTCGAGAAGCTCTCCACGGTGCTGTTCCGGCTCATCCGCTGGATCATGCGGCTGGCCCCCATCGGCGCCTTCGGCTCGATGGCCTTCACCATCGGCAACTACGGCCTGGGCACCCTGCGCCAGCTGGCGCTGCTGGTCGGCTCGTTCTGGCTGACCGCCCTCTTCTTCGTCCTGGTGGTCCTCGGCGCGGTGATGCGCATGGGCGGCCTGCGCCTGCTGCCGTTCCTCCGCTACATCAAGGAGGAGTTGCTGATCGTGCTCGGCACCTCGTCCACCGAACCGGTGCTGCCACGCATGATGGCCAAGCTGGAGCACGCGGGCGCCTCGAAGCCGGTCGTGGGCATCACCCTGCCCGCCGGGTACTCCTTCAACCTCGACGGGACGGCCATCTACCTCACCATGGGGTCGGTGTTCCTCGCCCAGGCCGTGGGGGTGGACCTCAGCCTCACCCAGCAGCTGACCATGCTCGCCGTCATGCTGCTCACTTCCAAGGGCGCGGCGGGAGTGACCGGTTCGGGCTTCGTCGCCCTGGCCGCCACGCTCAGCGCCGTCCCCCACGTCCCGGTGGCGGCCCTCGCGCTGATCTTCGGCATCGACCGGTTCATGTCCGAGGCGCGGGCGCTGACCAGCCTGGTGGGCAATGGTGTCGCCACGCTGGCCGTGGCCCGCTGGGAGGGGCAGCTGGACGAGGCCCGGGGCCGGGCGGTGCTCCGTGGTGACCTGCCCTTCAACCCCGACGACACGGCCACCGACGACCTCGTTCCCGAGGAGCCGGCGGGATCGCCCCGCGAACCCGTCCCCGCCATCAGCTGACCACGCCGCCACCTGGCGAATCGCCCGGGCCGAAGCGAACGCTTCGGCCCGGGCGTCGCTTGTCGGCCCCCGCCTTCCGTTGCACGCGGGTAAACCCAGCAGTGCCATATGTGCAATTGCCGTTATCGACGAGGGTGCCTACGGTCGAGGCACAGACGGCGAAGCGCGCGCCAAGCCTCCCCCTCTTTCACCATCGCGGGAGCACTCATGTCCACGTCCACCGGCACCACCACCACCGACACCGGCCTCGACGCCGCGTTGCTCACCCGGGTCACCACGGCCGTCCGCGCCGCCGGTGACCTGCTGCGGGAGCGCCACACCACACAGGCCCGCGGGGTGGCGCTCGACGAGATCGTCGCGGAGATCCACGCCAACGACGACGCGGTGCTCGACGTCCTGAAGGAGCCGCTGCTGGCCGCCAGGCCGGGTGCGCGCTGGGCCGAGGACGAGCTGGAAGGCGGCGCGCTGCCGCCGGGCGAGTGGTGGATCGTCGACCCGGCCGAGGGCAACATCAACCATGTGCACGGCATGTCCGACTGGGCCGTGACCGCCACCCTCGTCCGCGACAACCACCCGGTGCTCACCGTCGTCCACCTTCCGCTGACCGGCGACTGGTACACCGCGGTGGCCGGTCATGGCGCCCGGCTGAACGGCGCGCCCCTGCGGGTGTCGGCCAAGACGGACCTGGGCGCGGCCCTGGTCGGCACGGGCCAGGCCCGGCCGGGCGAGGACGAGCACACCTTCCACCGGATCGGCGCGTCGGTCACCCGGATGCTGATCCACGGCCTCGTCGTCCGGGTCTCCGTGCCCGCCACCCTCCAGCTGATCCATGTGGCCGCCGGACGCACGGACGCGTTCTGGCAGTTCTCCGATGTGCGCTCGGGTCTGGTGGCCGGCGCGCTGCTGGTCGCCGAGGCCGGTGGCACCGTCACCGACACCCGGGGCAATCCCTGGGACCTGGCCAGCGGTGACTTCCTGGCCACGGCCCCCGGCATCCACGCCGAGGCCGTCTCCGTCCTGTCGTCCATCGCCTGACCACCCTCCCCCGGCAAGGAGTTCATCCGCATGACCAGCATCGGCATCCTCGGCACCGGACGCGTCGGCAGCGGCCTCGCCCGCGCACTCGCCACCGCCGGCCACCAGATCACCCTCGGCCACCGGCAGCCGCCCCAGGAGACCCCGGCCGACGAGACCGGCGCCGTTCCGGAGATGCGCCACGCCGACCAGCGCACCACCGCCGCCACCACCGGCATCGTCATCAACGCCACTCCGGGCGACACCGCCCTGCAACGCCTCTCCGCCCTGCACACCGAGCTGGCGGGCAAGATCCTCATCGACGTCTCCAACGCCACCCGTCACACGCCCGACGGACTCCCCTCGGACCTGTGCTATCCCGGCAGCAGCCTGGCCGAACAGCTTCAGCGGGACCTGCCCGCCACGCGGGTGGTCAAGACCCTCAACACCATGCTCTTCCCGGTCATGACCGCCCCCGCCGATCTGTCCACCCCGCCCACCGCCTATCTGTCCGGCGACGACGCGGACGCCAAGGCCATCACCGCGGGCCTCCTCGCCGACGTCGGCTGGAAGCCCGAGTGGATCGAGGACCTCGGCGACATCACCACCGCCCGTGCCACCGAAGCCCTCGTGCTGCTGGTGCCCCATGTGCTGCGCCGCCGTGGATTCCGGCCGTTCGCCGTCTCCCTGGCCCGCTGACCGCCGCGTACCCCCGGCATCGCGGCGACGTGTCGTACCACACGCTATGAAACATGCCCTTGCGCTTCGATAGAACCTGAGGCCAGCATCGATCGTCTTCTCTTCCGAACAGCCGCCGGACGAAGGACGCGCATGACAGGCAGAGACGGGGAGACGACGGGGAGCGGCGCTACCGCGGAACGGACGGACGCGGGGCGGCAGCGCAAGGGGCGCCGCCCGCTGCGGATCGCCCTGGTGATCGTGGCGTCGTTCCTGGTGCTGCTCGGCGGCGGAGTGGGCTGGCTCTACTTCAAGCTGAACGGGAACATCACCACCTTCGGGGCGGACGGCCTCTCCGACAACCGGCCGGAGGGGAACGCCGCCGGCCAGAACGTGCTGGTCATCGGCTCGGACACCCGCTCGGGCGACAACAGCAAGCTGGGCGGCGGCACCGGAGACGTGGGCCGCTCGGACACCGCCCTGCTGCTGCACGTCTACGCCGATGGCAAGCACGCGGTCGGGGTGTCGATACCCCGCGACACCCTGGTCGACATCCCGCCGTGCCGCCTGCCCGACGGCTCATGGACCAGGACGCAACGGAACGCCATGTTCAACTCGGCGTTCTCCGTGGGCGAGACCGCCCAGGGCAATCCGGCCTGCACCCAGAACACCGTCGAGAAGCTGACCGGGCTGCGCATGGACCACACCGTCGTCATCGACTTCGAGGGCTTCTCCCGGATGACCTCCGCGGTCGGCGGGGTCCAGGTGTGCGTGCCCCAGGACGTCTACGAACGCGATCTGAGCCCCAGCCGGTCCACTCGCGGCAAGCGCATCTTCAGCAAGGGGGTCCAGAAGGTCTCCGGCCAGAAGGCGCTGGACTACGTGCGCATCCGCCACGGGATCGGCGACGGCTCCGACATCGGGCGCATACGGCGGCAGCAGGCGTTCATCTCCGCTCTGCTCAAGAAGGTGAAGAGCCAGGGAATCGACCCGACCACGCTGTATCCGCTGGCGGACGCGGCCACCAAGTCCATGACCGTGGACCCGGGGCTCGGCTCCGCGAAGAAGCTGATGTCCTTCGCCATGTCGATGAAGGACATCGATCTGCACAACACCAAGTTCGTCACCATCCCCTGGCGCTACCAGGGCGAACGGGTCGCCATCGTCCAGCCCGACGCCGACGGGCTCTGGGCGGACATCAGGGCCGACCGCACCATCGACGGGAAGGCGGCCGGCGGGAAGAAGGACGAGCCCCGGGACCCCGCCACGCCACGTGCCACGTCCACCGTGTCGGGCGCGGGCATCAGCGTCACCGTCTACAACGGCACCACCACCGCGGGACTAGCCGCACGCGCCGCGGACACGCTCAGGACGCATGGCTTCACCGTGACCGGCGCCACGAACGCCGACACCCAGGACCACGCCACCACGGTGGTCGGCTACGGCCCCGGTGAGCGGGACCGGGCCCAGACCGTGGCCCGGCTCTTCCCCGGCGCGGGACTGCGCCCCGCCACCACCTCGGGCATCAGCCTCACCCTGGGACGCACGTACCTCACCGCGCCCTCCCCCGACGCCTCCACGCCCTCCGCGCCGTCCACGCCGTCCTCCCACGTGGCCGACGACGCCCGCTCCGCCGACGACGACCCCTGCTCCAACCTGTCCTACGGCTGACCGGATCCCCGTACGGCCCTCACCTCCGGTCCAGGCATGGCGCACCGCTCCCCGGGCATCCGGAAGGTCAGGCCGCTCGCAACCACCGCCGAGCGGACCGCGTCTTCGTTGACGCCCGTACACCTGCGCAACCGACTGAACACGTCATCGACCGGGCTCACTCACCCCGGCACGACAGCACAACAGCACGACGAAGGGGACGAACAACGTGGGTATCGTGAGCTGGATCATCCTCGGCCTGCTGGCCGGAGTCATCGCCAAGATCCTCCTCCCCGGGCGTGACCCGGGCGGGCTGGTCGGCACCACGGCCATCGGCATCGCGGGGGCGTTCGTGGGCGGCTGGATCTCCGCGAAGTTCTTCGACCGCCCGGTCCAGAAGGAGTTCTTCGACCCCGCCACCTGGGGCGCGGCGATCGGTGGCGCCTTCGTTCTCCTCGTTGTGTACCGCCTGTTGTTCGGCAATTCACGGAACTGACGGCACGGACGGCTCGAAGCACACGGACGGCACGGAACCCGGCCCGGCGCCGACGCGTCACAGAGGCGGTACGGACTCCCCCCACGCACCGCACAGCTTCACCGTCGCCGTCTGTTCCTGGGGGAATCATGCACACGAATCGCACGCGCACACTCAACGCATCCATCGCGCTCATCCTGTTCGCCGCCGCGGCCGGTGCCCTCACCGGCTGTGGCGGCGACACGGTGAAGGCCAGGAACACGGAACCGGAATCCCGGGCGCGGCTGGTGGCCGACGCCTGGGACGGCTCCCGGGCCGCCGAGGCGTGGCGGAGGGGCTACTTCCCGATGGGGGACGCGGTCCAGCTCCCCGCGAACGGCTTCCGCACCCAAGCCGACCGGCGGGCCTACACCACCCAGAACGTCGTTCCGCGTGGCGAACTCCCCGCCACCCCGCACGGGGGCGGGCAGGTGCGGTGGCGGAGCGGGGGCTCGCCGCCACTCTCAGCCGCCGATCGAGCCCACCCGCGCGGGGTCTCCTCATGGGCCCGCGCCGCTGAAGCTGATCAAGGTGGCCGGGGACGGCCGGTCCACCACCGTGCGGGCCGGCCACGGATCCTGTGACGACGGCGCGGCGGTGGACGTGCTGGAGACGGGCGGCAGCGTGGTGCTGTCCGGCTCCGTCGTGGGGGCTGAGGACGGTCCCTGCACCTCCGAGCTGTTGAGCCAGGAGGTGACGGTGAAGCTGAAGCGGCCGGTCGGCGGCCGTGTGCTCCTGGACGCGCTCACCGGCCGGCCGGTGCCGTACGGGGAGCGGAACGCGCAGTCGCCGAGCTGGAGCTAGGAGCAACCGGGAACACGGGCGACCGCACGCCACGCCATCACGGTGCCGCCGCGCCCGCGAGCCTGCGGATCGTACGGGCGGAGGGGGATCCCGGGTCGGCCGTGATCAGGACCACCTCCTGGTCGTCCTCGGGGACGAGCAGGACATCGCAGTTCAGCCGGAGTGGCCCGGCCGTGGGGTGGTCGACGGTCTTGGTCCGGTGTCCGGGGGCGTGCACCGGACGCTCCTCCCAGATCTGCCGGAACTCCTCGCTGCCGGTGCGCAGTTCGCCCAGCAGCGCGGTGAGCGCCGCGTCGCGGGGGTAGCGGTCGGCGGCCCGGCGCAGCCGGGCGACCACGATGTGCCCGAACTCCTCGGCGCTGGAGCTCTCGTACCCATGGCCCCGGCCGAGGAAACGGCGGCGGGCGAGGTTGCTGTCCCGGCCGAGGTCGTCGCCGAGCAGGGCCTGTGCCAGCGGGTTCCAGGCGACCACGTCGTAGGCGGCGTCGGTGACGATCGCCGCGGTGTCGGGCAGCCGCCGCAGCATCTGGGCCACATGCGGGCGGACCCGCCGGACCGCCCGCGCGCCCGGGGGCGCGCTCGTCCCCGCGAGCCGGAACAGATGGCTGCGCTCGGCTGGCGCGAGCCGCAGCGCCCCCGCCAGCCCGTCCAGGATGCGCGGCGAGGGCCGGGGGCCACGGGCCTGCTCGAGGCGGGTGTAGTAGTCGACCGACATATGGGCCAGCTCCGCCACCTCCTCCCGCCGCAGCCCGGGCGTACGGCGATGGGGGGCGGCTGGCAGGCCGATGTCCTGGGGACGCAGCCCCTCGCGGCGGTCCCGCAGGAAGCGGGCCAGCTCGTGCCTCGCCATGCTGCCTCCTTCGGCTGACGGGTACTGCCTGGGACAGGTTGTCCCTGGCAGGGTGGACGTGGCCGGGGAACCCTTGGTGCCATGAACAATCGCACAGCACTGGTCACCGGTGCCAACAAGGGCATCGGCAAGGAAATCGCACGCCAGCTCGCCGCCGAGGGGCTCACCGTGTACGTGGGCTCGCGCGACGCCGAGCGGGGGCGGCGGGCTGTCGGGGAGATCGGCGGCGACGCCCGGCCGATGGTGCTCGACGTGACCGACGCCGACAGCGTCGCCACGGCCGCGGCCCAGCTGGAACGGCTGGACATCCTGGTCAACAACGCGGGCATCATGGTGGACAGCTCCACGGCGCTCGAGGCCGATCTCGAGGACTTCCGCCGGACCTATGAGACCAACGTCTTCGGCGTCCTCGCCGTCACCAACGCCTTCCTCCCGGCCCTGCGCCGCTCGGACGCGCCCCGGATCGTCAATGTCTCCAGCGGCACCGGCTCGCTGACCTGGAGCGCGGACCCGGAGCACCAGTTCGCCGTGTCCGCCGGGTCGGGCGCGGCCTATCGCTCCTCCAAGACGGCCCTGAACGCCCTGACCCTCTACACCGCCCAGGCCCTGGCCTCCGAGGGCTTCAAGGTCAACGCACTGGCCCCGGGGCTGCGCAGGACCGATCTCAACGCCCGCGCCGCCGGGAGCGACGGGGATCCGGCCGAGGGCGCGGCGGGCGCGGTCCGGCTCGCCCTTCTCCCGGACACCGGGCCCACCGGCGGGTTCTTCTCCTGGGACGGCACTCCGGCGCCCTGGTAGACCCCCGGCATCACACGGGCCGTGCGGTGGTCCTCTCGCCGCCGCCTCGGTGTCCCCGCCCGCTCCCGCCGACCGGGTCAGTCGGCGGAGAGCTGGGTGTTCGGCACCCGCCAGGCGGCGATCACGAAGGCGATCAGGCCCACCGCGGCCCCGGTGAGGAAGACCACGCGCAGGGCGCTGACATAGCCCTCCAGGAACGGCTGCGCCACGGCCGGATCGAGGTGGTGGAGGAAGGCCGAGTCCTCCAGGTTCACCCCGCCGTCGGGCCGTACGACGCCCTTCAGGGCCTCGGCGTTCGCCGGTTCCCCGGCCAGCCTGCGGAACGACGCGTCCTGGGAGGCCACCGCCAGGCGGTCGCTGATCCGCGTACCGGCCAGGGAGAAGAGGATGGACAGGAAGGCGGCGGCGCCCACCGTGCCGCCGTTGGACCGGAAGAAGTTCACCGACGCGGTGGCCGCCCCCATGTCCCGCCCGGGCACCTCGGACTGGGCGAGCGTGGTGATCGTCTGCATCGCCGCGCCGAGGCCCGCCCCCATGAACACCATGCCGATGGCCACGTACCACAGCGGGCTGTCGTCCCTCAGCGTGGCGAACACCAGCATGGCGACGGTGAGGGAACCGACGCCGGCTGCCAGGTGGACCTTGAACCGGCCCGTCCGTGACATCAGCCGGCCCACCACCAGGGTCACCGTGACGTTCGCCGCCATGGTGGGCAGCGTGGCCAGGCCCGCCCCCATCGGGCTCATGCCCTTGGCCAGCTGGAGATAGAGCGGAAGTGTCGTCATGGCGCCGAACATGGTGATGCCCACGGTGAAGTGCAGCACGGTGCCCAGCCGGAAGGCGCGGATACGGAACAGCCTGACCGGCAGCAGCGCGGCGTCCGCCATCCGCCGCTCCAACAGTACGAAGCAGATCAGCCCGACCACTCCCACCGCGTACATCACCAGCGCCCGGGGCGAGGCCCAGCCCCAGCTCCGCCCCTGTTCGGCCACGACGAGCAGCGGCACGATCCCGACCGCCAGCGTGAGCGCCCCGCCGTAGTCCAGGCGGTGCCGTACGGGCTGGTGGGGTATGTGCAGCACACGCAGGATCACCACGATGGCGAGGGCCGCCAGCGGCACATTGACCAGGAAGATCCAGCGCCATCCGTCGATCCCCAGCAGAGTGGCGCGCCCGGCGAACACCCCGCCCACCAGGGGGCCGATGACACTGGACCCGGCGAACACCGCCGTGATGTAGCCCTGGTAGCGGCCGCGCTCCCGTGGCGAGGTGATGTCGGCGATGATCGTCATGGCGAGGGACATCAGCCCGCCACCGCCGAGGCCCTGCACCGCCCGGAAGGCCGCGAGCTGATGGATGGACGTGGCGAATCCGCACAGCAGCGACCCGAAGGTGAACAGCACGATCGCGGACAGATAGACCGGGCGGCGGCCGTAGATGTCGGAGAGCTTTCCGTACAGCGGGGTGACGATGGTGCCGGTGACGAGATAGGCGGTGGTCACCCACGCCTGGGCGGTGAGGCCGTGCAGATCGTCGGCGATGGTGCGCAGCGCCGAGGACACCACGGTCTGGTCCAGCGCGGCGAGGAACATGCCGAGCACCAGCCCGGACA